>JBDTMW010000024.1:0-13906 GCA_039934065.1 Actinomycetota bacterium
TGGCCGCGGGGGCTGTCGACCGGCAGGGGGCAGATGTAGACCGAGACCCTCTTGGCACTCGGGTTTCCCGCTCCGACCCTGCGGTAGCGCTCCAGGACGTCCACCAGATCCTGGCGCAGCGCCGTGAGCTGCTCAGCGGTGACCTGGACGAGATGGTCCGACAGACCGACCTGATCGCGCCAGTCGACCGGCCAGGCGTCCTGGGTGTCCAGCCAGTGCTCGGCCCGGTCGGCGAAATGACGCAGATAGTCGCGGGCGAGCCAGGTGAGCGCGGCCTGGGCGTCGGCATCATCGCCCGGGTCCTCATCGCGGGGCCGGACGTCGGTACCTGCGCTCCACAGCCGTCGGCGACCCTTTCCCTCGCCCGAGTCGACCACCAGTGCCACCTGGGCGAGCTTGCGCAGGTGGTAGCTCGTGGCCCCGCTGTTGGTGTTAAGCACCGCCGCCAGCATGGTCGCCGTCGCCGGACCACTGGCCTGCAGCTCGGCCAGCAGCCGGGAACGCAACGGATGGGCCAGCACGGCCAGAGCGGCGCGATCGAGGTGGAGGGTGCGAGTGCTGGGATTGGCCATGCGTGCACACTAATCATGCATAACCTCTTTGCACAAGAACGCTGCTGATGCCTGGCGGAGGCCGAGTACCGTCGTTTTCGTGCTCAGGGCGAACCCGGTGCAGCTGATTTTGCCGTGGGTGAGCACGCCGGTATCGTTAGTTCTCGTTGTGCGCACCGCGGCCTCATGGTCACGGACCCCGAACTGTCGGGGCTCCGATCACGTGGCGCTCCCGATCATGTGACGCTCCGATCATGTGACCACGCGCACCGCCACAATCGCTGAGCAGTCACATCTACTGAGCAGTTACGAGAGAACGAGGCTTATCCCGTGCGTACGTACACCCCCAAGCCCGGCGAGATCGAGAGCCGTTGGCACGTCATCGACGCCACCGACGTTGTTCTCGGACGTCTGGCCAGCCAGACCGCCATCCTCCTGCGCGGCAAGCACAAGCCCACCTTTGCCCCGCACGTCGACGGTGGCGACTTCGTGGTCATCATCAATGCCGACAAGGTTGCGCTCACCGGCAGCAAGCTGGTGCAGAAGAAGGCTTACCACCACTCCGGTTTCCCGGGCGGTCTGAAGGCCACGTCGTACCAGGAGCTCCTTGCCAAGCAGCCTGCCAAGGCTGTCGAGAAGGCTGTTCGCGGCATGCTTCCCCACACCTCCCTCGCCCGTCAGCAGCTGGGCAAGCTGAAGGTCTATGCAGGAGCCCAGCACCCCCACGAGGCGCAGAAGCCGGTGCCCTTCGAAATCACCCAGGTCGCCCAGTAATACGTCGGCCAGCTGGCTGAAACATCACTCTTATCAGAAGACGCAACGAGGAGAACCGTGGCTGAAACCACTTCCGCCGTCGAGACAGATGTCGTCGAGGTCGAAGAACCAGAGCTCACCGAATACACCAGCGAGTCCGAGACCCCCGTGGTCGAGGCCCGCAAGCCCGCGGCTTCTGGCCCCGGCGCTGCAACCGGACGTCGCAAGCAGGCGATCGCCCGCGTGCGCATCGTCCCCGGCAGCGGTCAGTGGAAGATCAACAACCGCACCCTGGACGAGTACTTCCCCAACAAGGTGCACCAGCAGATCGTGAACGAGCCGTTCAAGGTCCTCGACCTCGACGGGTCCTACGACGTTCTCGTTCGCGTGCATGGCGGTGGCCCGTCCGGCCAGGCCGGCGCGGTCCGTCTGGGCGTTGCCCGTTCGCTGAACGGTGTTGACGAGGAGCTCAACCGTCCCGCACTGAAGAAGGCCGGCTTCCTGACCCGGGACGCCCGCGTCCCGGAGCGCAAGAAGGCTGGCCTCAAGAAGGCCCGCAAGGCACCTCAGTACAGCAAGCGCTGATCCAGCGTCATCCGCCAGTGGCGGCTTCGAGTCCGGCCGTGTCCGTGCTTCGAGGCCGCTACTGCCGTATACGTGGTCATGGGGGGCTTGGTTCCCTGACATGGCCCCCGCATGCAGCAGTATGCCGGGCGAGAACCACCCGGCGTTGAACTCACCGAAAGGCTCTCCGTGGCTGCTCGACTCTTTGGCACTGACGGCGTTCGCGGTCTTGCCAACAAGTATCTGACCGCAGAGCTGGCCCTTGACCTGTCGGTGGCCGCGGCCCACGTGCTGGGCGAGGTCGGCGCGTTCGAGGGCCATCGCCCGCAGGCCATCGTGGGCAGGGACCCCCGGGCTTCGGGCGAGTTCCTGGCCGCGGCGACCATCGCAGGACTGGCATCGGCAGGGGTCGATGTCCTGGACGCCGGGGTGCTGCCGACCCCCGCCATTGCCTTCCTCATCGCCGACAGTGGCGCAGACCTGGGCGTCATGCTTTCTGCGTCTCACAACGCCATGCCTGACAACGGCATCAAGTTCTTCGCCCGCGGCGGCCACAAGCTGGCCGACGAGCTCGAGGATGCGATCGAGGCGCGCATGGACGAGCCCTGGAATCGACCCACCGGTTCCGGCGTGGGCCGCGTACGTCCGTTCGAGAACGGCCCCGCCCGATACGTCGCTCACCTGTTGTCCGCACTTCCCCACCGGCTGGACGGCCTTCACGTGGTGGTGGATGCCGCGCACGGCGCTGCCAGCGAGGTTGCCCCTGAGGCCTTCCGCCAGGCCGGTGCCAGGGTCACGGTCATCGGCTGCGAGCCCGATGGTCTCAACATCAACGACGGCTACGGCTCCACGCACCTCGCCAAGCTTCAGCAGGCGGTGCTCGAGGCTGGCGCAGACTGTGGCATCGCCCTGGATGGCGACGCTGACCGTTGTCTCGCCGTGGACGCACAGGGGGCGGACGTCGACGGGGACCAGATCATGGCGATCCTGGCGCTGGGCATGCGCGAGCGAGGTGTGCTTGCGCAGGACACGTTGGTCGCCACCGTCATGAGCAATCTCGGCATGCTTCAGGCGCTGGAACGCGAGGGCGTCGTGGTCCGGCAGACCGGGGTCGGGGACCGCTACGTCCTGGAGGAGATGAAGGCCGGCGCCTTCTCTCTGGGTGGCGAGCAGTCCGGGCACGTCATCTTCCTCGACCACGGAACCACCGGTGACGGCACGATGACCGGGCTGATGCTCGCCTCGAGGATGGCTCAGACCGGTCGTTCGCTGGAGGACCTCGCCGCCGTGATGAAGCGACTGCCGCAGGTGCTGATCAACGTGCAGGGCGTGGACAAGAGCCGGGTCGAGGACAACGAGCAGGTGCAGGCTGCCGTTCGTGCGGCCCAGGCCGAGCTTGACGGGGTGGGCCGGGTCCTCCTGCGCAAGTCCGGCACCGAGCCGCTGGTGCGCGTCATGGTCGAGGCTGACGACGCCGCGCAGGCCCAGGCTGTGGCCGAGCGGTTGGCCGACGTCGTGTCAAGGAACCTCGCGCTCTGAGCCGGGATCAGCCTTCGGTTTACTGACGGGCACATTCTGGATGCGATCGAACCGCTCGAATAGTGGCAGAAAGCGTGAAACCTTAACAACTGCCTATGTGAGTTGTTGTGACGCGCGTCCTATTCTTAACCCATACAAACTGGGACAATGTGCGGTGGCGAACCGGCGAGGTTTCACCCTTCTGGTGCCGCCTGGCCTCAGAGACTTCAGCACCCATGCTTCACCTTTTTGAGAACCATGAGGAGAATTTTGAGGCTCAGAACTCTGTCTATCATTCCGATTGCGATCATCTCCCTGCTGGCGGTTGGCACTACGGGTGCCGCAGCTGCCTCCCCTGAGACGCCGGTGAATCTTGGATCGGCCGGCAACTTCACGGTTCTGTCGAAAACAGGTATCACCAACGTTGTCCGCTCGGCTGTGGTCGGAAATGTCGGAACCAGTCCCATCACCGGGGCCGCGCTGCTTCTGACCTGCGATCAGGTGACCGGCTACATCTATACGGTCGACGCTGCAGGTCCCCTTCCCTGCCGGGTAACGGACGCCACTCGCCTGACGGCCGCTGTGGGCGACATGGAAGCCGCCTACAACGACGCTGCCGGTCGGGTGAACCCGGATGTTGTCAACCTGGGCGCCGGAGAGATTGGCGGGCTGACTCTTACTCCCGGACTCTACAAGTGGGGCACCGACGTCAATATCTCCAATGACGTCACCCTTGCGGGTGGCCCGAACGACGTATGGATTCTCCAGATTGCGGGTACCCTCACCGAGGCCTCGGCCAAGAATGTGACCCTGACGGGTGGCGCACAGGCCAAGAATGTCTTCTGGCAGTCGGCCGGCGCGGTCACCATCGGGACGCAGGCCCACTTCGAAGGGGTGATCCTGTCCAAGACGATGATCGCCATGAAGACCAAGGCGTCGATCAACGGCAGGCTCTTGGCCCAGACGGCAGTCACCCTTCAGATGAACTCTGTGGTTCAGCCCGCTCTGTAAGCCAGCCAAGTATCAAAGGTCGGGGCCAAGCAGACTGTTTCTGCTTGGCCCCGACCTTTTCCGCGCTATGTTTCATTGCGCGCCCTGATTTGTGTGCGCTGTTTATCGGCTCTCTGGGTTGAGGTCGAGACCGACCTGGCCGACGACGCGGGCACGTCCGTCGCTGAGAGCGTAGGTGGCACCGACAACCGCGAGGCGACCAGCCGAGATACGGTCCGCGACCAGGCTTGACCTCTCCGTCAGCAGATGCAGGGTATGCCGTACGTGCTCCGCCTCGATCTCGTCGGCGTTGGTCATGCCGGCTCGATGCGCGGCCAGGACACTGGGGGTGACGCGCTCGACGATGTCGCGGATGTATCCCCCTGGCACGATGCCGGTCGCGACCGCGTCGACCGTCGCCGAGACGGCGCCACAGGAGTCGTGGCCGAGGATCACCACGAGGGGAATGTCCAGGATGGCGACACCGAACTCGATGGAGCCAAGCACCCCGTGGTCGATCACGTGGCCTGCCGTGCGGACGACGAAGAGGTCGCCGAGCCCGCGGTCGAAGATGATCTCAGCGGCGACGCGCGAGTCTGCGCAGCCGAAGAAGACGGCAAAAGGTGCCTGGCCGTGGGTCAGGCTGTCTCGGCGGGCGGCGTCCTGGTTGGGGTGCGAGTGCTCGCCGGCAACGAACCGTTGGTTGCCTCGGTCCATCTCGGCCCAGGCTTCGGCCGGGGTCCACAAGCGTGAGGGCCCCTGCCCACCGACGCTCATAACCCTGGGCGCTTGCCGATGCTCATTGCGACGGGTTTGCCCGCGTCGGCGTAGAAGTCGTTGCCCTTGTCGTCCACGACGATGAAGGCAGGGAAGTCCTCGACCTCGATCTTCCAGATCGCTTCCATGCCGAGCTCGGGATACTCAAGGACCGAAACGGACTTGATGCAGTCCTGCGCGAGGCGGGCGGCAGGGCCGCCGATGGAGCCCAGATAGAAGCCGCCGTGCGTCTGGCACGCGGAGGTTACCTGACTCGAGCGGTTGCCTTTGGCGAGCATGACCATTGAGCCTCCGGCTGCCTGGAACTGGTCAACGTAAGAGTCCATCCGCCCAGCAGTGGTGGGGCCGAAGGAGCCGCTGGCGTAGCCAGCGGGCGTCTTGGCCGGGCCGGCGTAGTAGACGGGGTGGTCCTTGAGGTACTGAGGCATCGGCTGACCGGCGTCGAGCAGCTCCTTGATCTTGGCGTGAGCCAGGTCGCGTGCCACGACGAGGGTGCCAGTGAGCGAAAGACGTGTCATCACAGGGTGTTTCGTGAGCTCGGCACGGATCTCGTCCATCGGCCTGGTGAGGTCGATCCTCACGACATCGTTGGAGACATCCGACTCAAGGTGCTCGTCGGTGGTATCGGGAAGGAACCGCACAGGGTCGGTCTCGAGCTGCTCGATGAACACTCCCTCCGACGTGATCTTGCCGAGGGCCTGTCGGTCAGCCGAGCAGGAGACCGCGATGGCGATCGGCAGCGACGCGCCATGGCGGGGGAGCCGGATCACGCGGACGTCGTGGCAGAAGTACTTGCCGCCGAACTGTGCGCCGATGCCGAAGTTGCGGGTCAGCTCGAGCACCTGCTCCTCGAGGTCGACATCTCTGAATCCGCGCGCGGTGGCGGCTGAGCCTTCGTGAGGCAGACTATCGAGGTACTTTGCGCTAGCGTATTTGGCTGTCTTCAAAGCGAATTCGGCGCTGGTGCCACCGATGACAATGGCCAGGTGGTAGGGCGGGCAAGCCGCCGTCCCCAGCGAACGCAGCTTCTCGTCGAGGAAGGCGAGCAGTGCCTCGGGGTTCAGGACGGCCTTGGTCTCCTGATAGAGGTAGGACTTGTTCGCCGAGCCGCCGCCCTTGGCCATGAACAGGAACTTGTACGTCGTCTCGTGGCCGGCAGCCGTGTCGGCATAGAGCTCGATCTGGGCAGGCAGGTTGGACCCGGTGTTCTTTTCTTCCCAGGTCGTGATCGGCGCCATCTGGGAGTACCGCAGGTTGAGCCGTGTGTAGGCGTCGTAGACACCGCGCGCGATGGACGACTCGTCCGAGCCCTGGTCACCAGCGGTGAGCACGCGTTGACCGCGCTTGCCCATGACGATCGCGGTTCCGGTGTCCTGGCACATCGGAAGGACACCGCCTGCGGCGATGTTGGCGTTCTTGAGCAGGTCGAGCGCGACGAACTTGTCGTTGTTGCTGGCCTCGGGGTCGTCGAGGATGCTCCGCAGCTGGGTGAGGTGTGCAGGGCGCAGGTAGTGGGCGATGTCATGCATCGCGGTCTCGGTCAACAGCCGAAGCGCCTCGGGCGCCACCTCGAGGAAAGACCGTCCGTCCGGGCCTTCGACCGTTCGCACGCCCTCGGTGGTCAACAGCCGGTATGTCGTGTTGTCGGCTCCCAGCGGAAGCAGGTCTTCGTATTCGAACTCGGGCACCGTCGCTCCTTTGAACACCAGAATCTGTCACGCCGCATCCTGCGCCGTATCAGTCCACGCTATGGAAGAGGCCCTCAGCGTAGGACCTGGCTAGAGGTGGCCTGCGTCACACTCTTGGAGTTCGGCCCGGCGAGGCGGGTTGGCGCCCGCTCGGGACACCGTGACAGCCGCGCAGGTGAGGGCGCGGTCAACCGCTGGACGGACGGCGGCGAGGGAGGCTGACCGCAGACGCTCGCGGGCCTCGACGCCACCCAGGAGCCCGGCATCCATAAGCCCGGACAGCAGGCCCGCCATGAAGGAGTCACCTGCCCCGACGGTGTCGACGACAGCGACCGGTGGCGCATCGATGCTGGTCAGCTCGCCGGTGATGCTGAGTGCGACCACGGCGCCGCGGTCGCCGCGCGTCACCACCGTCAAGGGGGGACCCAGCTGACCCCACAGGCGCAGCACGTCGGGGATCGCCGCTCCGTCATACAGCCAGGCGATGTCCTCATCACTGGCCTTGACCACGTCGCTGAGCCCGATGAGCTGTTCGATCTTGGCACGGACCTCATGCGGGTCGCCCATCAGTGATGGCCGGGCATTTGGGTCATAGGAGATGGTGGCCGTCGGACGCGCGTCCTGGATCGCGGTCAGGACCGCGGAGGCGCCGGGCTCGAGCGTCGCGGCGATAGAACCGGTGTGGACATGCGCCAGTCCCTCCAGACTCGGCAGCCCGGGCAGCTCCCAGGCCAGGTCAAAGCTGTATGTCGCGGCGCCGGTCGCATCCAACGTCGAGGTGGCCACAGATGAAGGGTGTCTTCCGATGCTGCCCCTGGTCAGCGAGACCCCTTCAGCTGCAAGGTAACTGGTGATCTTGGCACCACGCTCGTCGTCACCGACGAAGGTTGAGAAGGACACGTCGTGGCCAAGACGGGCAAGTCCGACGGCCACGTTGGCGGGGCTGCCCCCGACATGGTCTCGGGTGGAGCCGTCAGATTGATGGACCACGTCGATCAGTGACTCGCCGATCACGAGCGTGTGCCCGGTCATGTCGGTCCAGCGGGCATGTTCTCGTGGGACATGACGGCATCCTCCGGCTCAAGGTTGGGGTGAGTTGACTCTATCGATGCGGTTCGGTTTTTCGGAGCGGTCGGCACCGCGGGCCGACTCGTCATACTGCCTGGCATTCAGCGACGATGGAAGCATGAGTGCAGCAACCAGTGCCCCCGACAACGCGTCAGCCCCGGCGAGGCAGCCGTCCCCGCCGAGGCGTGGCATGGGCAACCTGCGCAGCATGGTCATCTCGATGGTGGTGGTCCTGGCGGCCGTGCTGATCTGGTTCGCAATGGTTCCGAGGCCGAGTGAGATCAACCAGCCGGCGGTCGATGTCGCCTCCGTTGCCGCCCAGGTTCGCCAGGAGACTTCGTGGGCGATTTCCCAGCCGTTGCTGCCCGCTGGATGGAAGGCCACCAACGTGCGTTTCGCCACGGCCGGTGGTGGGCTCAGAACATGGCATGCCGGCTATCTCTCGCCTGAGGGCAACTACGTCTCGATCGACCAGACGCGGGACGCCACAGACGTGTGGGTGGCGGACCAGACCTCCAACGGCAGGCCCGAGGGCACCATGTCCGCCGGCGGTGTGACCTGGCAGAAGCTCAGCTCTGCGGACACCGTCCAGCGCAGCCTTGTCTCAAGGGGGTCAGGGGCGGCCGAGCTGTCCACAGTGCTGAGCGGAACCGCACCGTACGCCCAGCTTGCGCAGTTCGCCGAGGTGCTGGAGCCAGTGCCCGCGAGCTGACTCGACAGGCTCATCCACGCACGACCCAGCCGGAACTGTTCGACTTTGCACGTCCTGCGCGGTCCGGTCAGACCTGCGGTATCTGGTCAGTCCTGCCCGGCCAGCTTGGCCTCGGCATCGTCGAGCCACGTGCTGCAGTGAGTGGCGAGGGCCTCACCGCGCTGCCAGAGGCCCATGCTTTCTTCGAGCCCTATCTGGCCGCCTTCGAGCGAGGCGACGATCGAGACCAGCTCGTCACGCGCCTGCTCGTAGGTCAGGTCGACAATGTCAGGGAAGCTGGCTGTCTTGGAGAACGGTGTCCCGGTGTCTTTGGCTGCCACGCCCAACACCCTACGACGGTTGGCTCACCGGGCGGACCCCGAAGTCGCCCCGGGCAACACGGACGCGCAGGAGCTCGTCCGCGTCGACGTCTGCGCGATCCATCACGATCCGGCCGTCGGCGTGCTGGACGACGGCGTACCCGCGTTCAAGCGTGGACTGGGGCGACAGGGCGCGGACCTGCGCTCGCAGGTGCTCGATCTGGTCACCCGCCCGGTGGAGGTTTGCCGAAACCCGCTGGTGAGAACGGTCGGTGAGGGCGCCGAGCTCCTGGCGCCGAGCAGTGATCATGGCCCGCGGATCGGCCATGACCGGCCGCGAGCGCAACGAGACCAGGAGGCGACGTTCGTGGTGAACACGAGAGGTGAGCGCACGGCATACGCGCCGGCGTGTCTGATCGACAGCGGCTCGCTGCTCGACGACATCGGGGACCACCAGCTTGGCTGCGTCGGTCGGGGTCGAGGCGCGTACGTCGGCCACGAAGTCCAGCAGGGGCGTGTCGACGTCGTGGCCAATGGCGCTCACGACGGGCGTGAAGACCTCGGCGACGGCTCGCACCAGCGCCTCGTTGCTGAAGGGCAGCAGATCTTCGAAGGATCCCCCGCCCCTGGTGATCACGATGACATCGACGTTCGGATCGGCGTCGAGCTCGCGCAACGCGGCGCTGACCTCGGGCACCGTGTTGGGTCCCTGGACCGAGACCTGCCGGATCTCGAACTGCACCGTGGGCCACCGTCGTCGGGCGTTCTCGACCACGTCCTTCTCGGCAGCGCTGGCCCGGCCGCAGATCAGCCCCACCCTGCGAGGCAGGAAGGGCAACGGGCGTTTGCGATCGTCGTCGAACAGCCCCTCGGACGCCAGGACGCGCTTGAGGTGCTCCAGCCGGGCGAGCAGCTCGCCGACCCCGACGGGGCGCACCTGGCGGGCGTCGAGATTCAGGGTGCCGCGCTTGGTCCAGAACGTCGGCTTGGCCTGGACCACGACGCGTGCGCCCTCGGACAACGGCAGTGGCATGGCATCCAGGGTGGCGGTGCGGACCGTCACATTGAGGGACATGTCGACGTCCACGTCCCGAAGAGTCAGGTAGGCAGTGGCCTGCCCCGGCCGACGACTGACCTGAACCACCTGCCCTTCGACCCACAGGGCCGACATCTTGTCGACGTAGTCCGCGATCTTGACGCTGAGCAGACGCACCGGCCACGGCTTTTCGGCTGTGGTTTCCGAGGCGCGCTCGGGGAGTGGATCGGGACTGCTCACGGCAGTCACTTTAGGGGCGAGGACCGACGCGTGTTCACGCTCTGACGTATTTGGGACCACTGGACTCGGGGTGCTCGTTCTCGCCTCGGCCGACCAGCCAGACGCAGCCGGACAAGGCTGAGCCAGGCGGCAATGACACCGGGCAGCCGCGCGGATCGGTCTCCTGGCCCGGGCGACCTACGATGGCTGGGTGACTGTGACGACGAAGCGAGTGCTGCTGGCCGCCCCGCGCGGGTACTGCGCCGGAGTAGACCGGGCTGTGGTCACGGTGGAGAAGGCGCTTGAGCTGTATGGGCCGCCGGTCTATGTCCGCAAGGAGATCGTCCACAACAAGCACGTTGTCGCCACTTTGCAGAAGCGTGGCGCGATCTTTGTCGACGAGACCCAGGAGGTGCCGGAGGGCGCGACGGTCATCTTCTCTGCTCATGGCGTCGCACCCGTGGTGCACGACGAAGCGCGGGCGCTCTCACTGAAGACGATCGATGCGACCTGCCCTTTGGTGACGAAGGTTCACCACGAGGCCGTGCGCTTCGCCGATGAGGAGTACGACATCCTGCTGATCGGTCACGAGGGTCACGAGGAGGTTGTCGGCACGGCGGGTGAAGCCCCGGATCATGTGACGTTGGTGGATGGTCCCGACGACGTCGAGAACGTCACGGTCCGCGACCCGGCCAAGGTCGTCTGGCTGTCCCAGACCACGCTCTCCGTGGACGAGACCATGCAGACGGTGGACAAGCTGCGTCAGAAGTTCCCCCTGCTGCAGGACCCGCCCAGCGACGACATCTGCTACGCGACCCAGAACCGCCAGCTGGCCGTCAAACAGATGGCCCCGGACACCGACCTGATGATCGTGGTCGGCTCGCGCAACTCCTCGAACTCAGTCCGTCTGGTCGAGGTGGCCCTGGAGCATGGCGCCGCGGCGGGTCACCTGGTGGACTACGCCGCCGAGATCGATCCGTCTTGGCTCGACGGGGTCGGAACCGTCGGAGTCACGAGCGGCGCGAGCGTCCCCGAGGTGCTGGTGCGCGACGTGCTCGCCTTCCTGGCCGAGCGGGGCTATGAGGATGTCCAGCCGGTCGTTGCCGCGGAGGAGAGCGTGCTGTTCTCGTTGCCGCATGAGCTGCGCGCCGATCTCAAGGCCAAGCTGGGTATCGAGGCCCCGGAGATCCGCTACGACGCAGGTTCACTGCACTAGGCCGTATGCCGTCCTGTCGCTCTTGGCCCAAGCTCACGCACCTGGCCCAGGTCAAGTTCGGGCCGGGCGACATCTGGGTCCAGAGCATCCAAGTCCAGGAGGTCTGGCTTCGAGACGACTGAGTCCGGCTCGTCTGAGCTGGAGACAACGATCAGCTCGGCCGCAGTCAAGGGCCGAGGAGCCAGCTCAACCGGTGCGGTCTCAGGCAAAGGCGAGTCGGCCAGACCGATCTCGTGCATCTTGCGGGCCGTGACGATGACCCGGGACTCCAGAGTGGCCACCAGCGCGTTGTAGCTCTCGACCGACTTCTGAAGCGACGCCCCCATCTTGGTCGCGTGAGAGCCCAAGGTGCCCAGCCGTGAGTACAGATCGCTGCCCAGCTTGAGCAGCTGCTGCGCGTTGGCCGTCAGCGCGTCCTGCTGCCAGGTGAAGGCGACAGTACGCAGCAGGGCCAGCAGGGTTCCTGGCGAGGCCAGCACCACTTTGCGGGCTTGGGCGTAGTCGAACAGGGCGGGGTCAGCGCCCAGGGCGGCAGCGAGGATGGCATCACCGGGGATGAAGCAGACCACCATCTCGGGTGACGTGGTGAAGGCCGACCAATATGCCTTGGCTGCAAGGGAGTCCACATGTCCGCGCAGCGAAACCGCGTGAGATGCCAGCAGCCGGGAGCGTTCGGCGGAGTCGATGTTGTCGGCCTGGGCGCTGAGGAAGGCAGTCATCGGAGCCTTCGCGTCGATCACCAGACACTTGTCGCCCGGCAGCCTGACCAGCACGTCAGGGCGCACCCCGCGGTCGTGGCTGCTGACCGCGCTGACCTGCTCCTCGAAGTCGCAGCGCGCCAGCATCCCTGCGTGTTCCAGCACCCGCCGGAGCTGGACCTCGCCCCAGTTGCCCCTGATTGTTGAGGCGTTGAGCGAACCCACCAGGGAGGCGGTTTGAGAGCGCAGCGCCTGGGTTGAGGTCGTGACGTCGGCGAGCTGCACGCTGACCTGGGAGAACTGCTCGACGCGATCGCGCTCCAGCGTCCCCACCTGGCGTTCGACACGCACCAGGGCGTCGCGCAGTGGTGCCAACACGTTGGCGGTCTGGGCGTCGTCACTGACCGCGGCCTCGAGGTCGATCACCCGCTCACGCAGCAGGTCACGCTCGGTGGACAGGGCGGCGGAGCGTCCGGCAAAGAGCACCCGGGCGACGAGCCAGGTGATGACTGCACCGACAAGCACTCCGACGACCAAAGGCACGAGTATCTCCATGTGTCCCACCGTGACAGACGGCACCGACATCCACCCTGCGACACGGCGACGGACTGCACCCTGGTGCTGACCGGGAGCCGCTGCCGCGGACCGCGCGAGGTGCGTGGCGTCATACGGGCTGGTCCTGAGGCACTAAACTTCTCGTCTTGTGGCACTAACTATTGGCATCGTCGGTCTGCCCAACGTCGGCAAGAGCACCCTTTTCAACGCACTGACCAAGAACAACGTGCTCGCCGCGAACTACCCGTTCGCGACGATCGAGCCCAACATCGGCGTGGTGGCGCTGCCCGACCCCCGGCTCCAGGTCTTGGTCGACCTGTTCGACAGCCAGCGTCTGGTCCCGGCGATGGTGTCCTTCGTGGACATCGCGGGCATCGTTCGTGGCGCCTCCGAGGGTGAGGGTCTGGGCAACAAGTTCCTGGCCAACATCCGCGAGGCAGACGCGATCTGCCAGGTGATCCGGGCGTTCAAGGACGACGACGTCGTGCACGTGAACGGCGAGGTCAGCCCCGAGGGCGACATCGAGACGATCAACACCGAGCTGATTCTCGCCGACCTGCAGACCCTCGAGAAGGCCTTGCCGCGGATGGAGAAGGACGCGCGGATCAACAAGGACAAGAAGCCCCTGCTGGACAATGCGACTGCCGCGCAGAAGGTGCTTGAGGCCGGAGACACGTTGTATGCCGCGGGCGAGGTTGCCGGGGTGGACCTCGAGTCGATCCGTGAGCTGTCGCTGCTCACCACCAAGCCTTTCCTCTACGTGTTCAACCTCGACGAGGACCAGCTGACTGATGGCTCGTTGAAGTCGAGGCTGTCTGCGCTGGTTGCCCCGGCCGATGCGATCTATCTCGACGCCAAGCTGGAGATGGACCTTGCCGAGCTTGAGCCCGAAGACGCGGCCGAGCTCCTGGCGTCGGTGGGTGTCCAGGAGCCCGGCATGAACCAGCTGGCGCGAGTGGGCTTTGCGAGTCTGGGTCTACAGACCTTCCTGACAGCCGGCTACAAGGAGACGCGAGCCTGGACGATCCACAGGGGCTGGACGGCTCCCCAGGCGGCCGGCGTGATCCACACCGACTTCCAGCGCGGCTTCATCAAGGCCGAGGTCATCTCCTTTGACGACCTGGTCGCGGCCGGGTCAATGGCAGCGGCGAAGGCTGCAGGCAAGGCCCGGATGGAGGGCAAGGAGTACGTCATGGCCGACGGAGACGTCGTGGAGTTCCGCTTCAACGTGTAGGCAGCCGCATCGTCGCAGGTCAGAGGCT
>JBDTMW010000025.1:0-13712 GCA_039934065.1 Actinomycetota bacterium
GCGGCATCTTGGCGAGGTTGGCGATGACATAGCCACCCTCGACGTCCTTGCCGACCCCGACAGCCATGGGGTGCGAGTTGCCACGCGCCGCCTGGCTGCGCAGCACGTCACCGAGACTGACCTTCTCGCGGTCGGCGTTGGGGATCTCGATGCCGATCGCCGACTTGCCGGGGATCGGGCTCAGGATGCGCACGTCAGCCGAGGCAACGGCATAGGCGATGTTCCGGGAGAGGGCGGTGACCCGTTCGACCTTGATGCCTGGGCCGAGCTCGACCTCGTACCGCGTGACGGTCGGCCCGCGGCTGAAGCCGGTGACCTGTGCGTCGACGTCGAACTGGTCGAGCACCTCGGTCAGTGCGTCGACCACGGCGTCGTTGGCGGCGCTGCGCTTCTTGTGCGGGCTGCCGGGCTCGAGCAGCGTGTGGTCGGGCAGCGTGTAGGTGATGTCCCCGGCGAGGGCGAGCTGCTCCACCCGCCTCGGTATCGGCGTGGTCGGCGGAGCCTCGAGGGTGGCCTTCAAGATGGCGTCACCCTCACCCGCCAGTGGTATTCCGGCGGCGGTGGATCCGGGGGCCAGCACGCCGGGGGCAGTCGGCCGCTTCTCACCCGGGCGGAATGCAGCGGCGCGGTCGGCCTTGGCCTTGGCCACGATGGCGGCCTGCCGGAACGCCTCGTCGCCGTCGAACGGTCCCTCGCCAATGGGTCCGGGCCGGCGGCGCGTCCTGCGTTTGCCGTCCACGCCGTCGACGCCGGCGTCACCGGTGGAGTCGGTGCCGGTCCCGGCCTCCTGCGGACGGCGCAACACCCAGTCGCGCAGCTCGCGGAAACGCGAGGGGATCTGGTGAACCGGTGTCGCGGACATGACCAGGACCCCGAAGACCCCCAGCAGCAACAGCAGCGGCACGGCACCCCAGACCTTGAGGGCCGCGACGACCGGGCTCGACGCCAGGAATCCGATGATGCCACCGGCGTCACGCATCCTGAGGGCGCCGTCAGGCGGGCTCGGCAGCCCGGCAGAGATGTGGACCAGGCCGGCTGCGGCACACGCCAACGCCGTGGTGCCGATGGTGATCCGGTTGGTCGAGGCCACGTCTCCCGGCGCACGCAAGAGGCGGATGCCGAACAGCAGCAGGACAATCGGCAGGGCATAGGCCACGCGGCCGAAGGTCCCGGCCACGACAGCGTGGATGACATCGCCAGCCATGCCCTTGAGGCCCCACCACTCGCGGGCGGCGACCACGACAGTCAGGCCGAGCAGGAAGAACCCGATGCCGTCACGACGGTGCTCCGGCTCGAGCTCGGCGGCGCTGCGCCCGATCCGGCGGACGGTCCCGCCCGCAACATGGGCGATGCCCATCCAGGTGCCACGAACTGCCCTCAAGGGCAGCGGCAGGCCGCCACGACGAGCCCTGGACGACCGGGCCGCAGGTTTGCGCGCCGGCGGACGCCGTTTGCGTCCTGTGCGGGGGCTGGATGAGGTGGCGCGTCCCGATGACTTCGGACGCGCGACGGGGGAAGACGTACGACTCGCCACACTCCGCAGGTTACGCGAAAGCCACACCGGTATCACGCGTCACACGCGATCCGCCGCGCACCAAATCACCCCGCCCCAGCTGACGTCTACGCGTCGATGACGATCGGGATGATCATCGGGCGGCGGCGCAACCGGCTACCGACCCACGAGCCGACGGTGCGGCGGATGACCTGCTGCAGCTGGAAGGAGTCGGTGACCCCCTTGGCAGCGGCGTCGGCCAGCGCCTGCTCGAGCTTGGGCAGCACCTGGTCGAAGACGTCCTGGTCCTCGGCGAAGCCACGAGCCTGGATCTCGGGGCCGGCGGCGATCTTGCCGGTGGCCGCGTCGCGCACCACGATGATCGTGATGAAGCCCTCGTCACGCAGGATCCGACGGTCCTTCAGCAGGGCCTCGGTCGTCTCGCCCACAGATGAGCCGTCGACATATACATACCCGCAGGGCACCGCACCGACGATGTTGGCCTCGCCCTTGACCAGGTCGACGACCACCCCGTCCTCCGCGAGCAGGACCCGTTGGCGCGGGACGCCCGTCTTGACGGCCAGCTCGGCGTTGGCCACCAGGTGACGCCACTCGCCGTGCACCGGCATGACGTTGCGCGGCTTGACGATGTTGTAGCAGTAGAGAAGCTCACCAGCGCTGGCGTGGCCCGAGACGTGAACGTTGGCGTTGCCCTTGTGCACCACGTTCGCACCGAGGCGCATCAGGCCGTTGATGATGCGGTAGACGGCGTTCTCGTTGCCCGGGATCAGCGAGGACGCGAGCAGGACGGTGTCGCCCACGCCGACCTCGATCTTGTGGTCGCGGTTGGCCATCCGTGAGAGAGCGGCCATCGGCTCACCCTGGGAGCCGGTGCAGATCAGGACGATCTTGTTGTCCGGATAGTCGGTGAGCTTCTTGAGGTCGACCAGGACGCCCGGCGGCACCTTGAGGTAGCCGAGCTCCTCGGCGATGCCCATGTTGCGCAGCATCGAGCGACCGACCATGGCCACCTTGCGGCCACTCTTGTGAGCTGCGTCAAGAACCTGCTGGACGCGGTGAACGTGCGAGGAGAAGCAGGCGACGATGACCCTGCGGCTCGCGTTGCGGAATACGGTCTCGATGGCGGGGGTGATGTCGCGCTCGGAGGTCGTGAAGCCGGGCACGTCGGCGTTGGTCGAGTCGGTCATGAACAGGTCCACGCCCTCTTCGCCGAACTTGGCGAACGCCCGCAGGTCGGTGATCCGACCGTCGAGGGGCAGCTGGTCCATCTTGAAGTCGCCGGTGTGCAGGATCGTGCCGCCAGGGGTGCGGATGAAGACCGCGAGCGCGTCGGGGATCGAGTGGTTGACCGCCGCGAACTCGCAGTCGAAGACACCCAGCTTCTCGCGCTGACCCTCAACCACGGTGAGGGTGTAGGGCTTGATCCTGTGCTCTTTGAGCTTGGCCTCGATCATCGCCAGGGTCAGCGTCGAGCCGACCAGCGGGATGTCGGCCTTGAGCCGCAGGAGGTAGGGGATGGCGCCGATGTGGTCCTCGTGACCGTGGGTGAGCACGATCGCCTCGACATCGTCGAGCCGCTGCGAGATGTACTCGAAGTCGGGCAGGATCAGGTCGATGCCGGGGTGGTGGTCCTCGGGGAAAAGCACGCCGCAGTCGACAATCAGCAGCCGTCCTGCGTGCTCGAAAACCGTCATGTTGCGGCCGATCTCGCCCAGACCGCCAAGGGGGACGACGCGCACGGCGTCTTTCGCCAGCTTGGGCGGGGAGGTCAGCTCGGGATGGGGATGGCTCAATTCAGTCCTGACTTCTGGAGACCTTCTCGCAGTTGGGCGAGCTGGTCGATGGTGGCTGGGACCAACGGCAGGCGCACGGTGTCCGAGGAGATGACTCCCCGATCGTGCAGTGCGGCCTTGACGGTGATCGCGCCCTGGGTGATGTGCATGACGGCATTGACCGCGGGGATCAGCTGCCGATGGATCTCGACTGCCCGCGCGAGGTTGCCCTCGCCGACGGCGGCAATCATCTGCGCATAGAACGTGCTGGCCAGGTGACCGACGACGCTGACGATCCCGACTGCGCCCTGGGTGAGGTGCGCAAGGTTGAGGGCGTCATCGCCGGAGTACCACTGGAGATCAGTCTGGGACATGACCTCGCTGGCGGCGAAAAGGTCGCCCTTGGCATCCTTGACGGCGACGATACGAGGGTGCTCGGCCATGCGCAGGAACGTCTGGGTGTGGATCGGTGTTCCCGTCCGGCCCGGTATGTCGTAGACCATCACCGGCAGGTCGGTCGCGTCGGCCACTGCGGTGAAGTGGGCGAGGACCCCCTCCTGCGGCGGCTTGTTGTAGTACGGCGTCACGACCAGCAGGCCTTGTGCGCCGGCCTTCGCTGCCGCCCGGGCGCTTTCGACCGAATGTGCGGTGTTGTTGCTGCCGACCCCGGCGATGATCCGGGCGCGATGCCCGACCGCCTCGACGACTGCGCGCAGGAGGTCGATCTTTTCGGCGTCGGTCGTGGTGGGCGACTCTCCGGTCGTCCCGTTCACGACCAGACCATCGTGGCCATTGTCCATCAGATGCACTGCAAGGTCGGCCGCGGCGGCCAGATCCAGGGACCCGTCGGGCCTCATGGGGCTGACCATCGCCGTGAAGACTCGGCCAAAGACGGGCGTACTGGACATGGGGCCACGATATCGCCCCGACGATCAGGTCCGAGAACATCCTTGCGATTCCTCTCGGTGCTACGTTTCAGTCGTGCGCCAGTATCTGGACCTTCTCAGCCACGTCCTGGAGGACGGGACCGCCAAAGGCGACCGCACCGGCACCGGCACCCTGAGCGTCTTCGGACACCAGATGCGGTTCGACCTCGCGCAAGGTTTTCCCGCCCTGACCACCAAGCGGCTGCACATGAAATCGGTTGTCGGCGAGCTGATCTGGTTCCTGCGTGGTGACACCAACGTCCGTTGGCTGCAGGAGCGCGGCGTGAAGATCTGGGACGAATGGGCCGACGAGAACGGTGAGCTCGGCCCCGTCTACGGGCACCAGTGGCGCTCGTGGCCGACCCCCGATGGCCGTTCGGTGGACCAGATCGCCACAGTGATCGAGTCGATCCGCACGAACCCTGACTCGCGACGGCACATCGTCAGCGCCTGGAACGTCGCCGACATCGAGAGCATGGCCCTGCCGCCGTGCCACACGATGTTCCAGTTCTATGTGGCGGAAGGCCGGCTGTCCTGCCAGCTCTATCAACGCTCGGCCGACGTCTTCCTCGGCGTGCCCTTCAACATCGCCTCCTACGCGCTGTTGACGATGATGGTTGCCCAGGTCTGCGAGCTCGAACCGGGCGACTTCGTCCACACCCTCGGCGATGCCCACCTCTACGTCAACCACCTCGAACAGGCCCGGTTGCAGCTGACGCGAGAGCCTCGTGCTCTCCCCCAGCTTCGGATCAACCCTGACCGCAAGGGAATCGACGACTTCGTCGAGTCCGACATCGAGCTGATCGGCTACGACCCGCACCCCGGCATCAAGGCGCCGATCGCCGTATGACGATCACTGTGCTCGCCGCCGTGGGCGCCAATCTCGTGATTGGGCGTGACGGAGAGATGCCCTGGCACCTTCCCGAGGACCTGGCACATTTCAAGGCGACCACGATGGGTCACACCCTGGTGATGGGGCGCAAGACCTACGACTCGATCGGCCGGCCGCTGCCGGGTCGCCGAATGATTGTGATGACCCGTCAGCAGGGCTGGCGCGCCCCGAGCGTCGAGGTCGCCCATTCGCTGGCCGAGGCTCTCGCACTGGCCGGACCCACCGATGTGTTCGTCATCGGCGGCGCCGAGGTCTATCGACAGGCCATGCCGTTCGCAGACAAGGTGATGCTGACCGAGGTCGAGATGTCACCCGAGGGCGATGCGTTCTTCCCTCCTTTCGAGCCTGCCCACTGGCGCGAAACCACCCGCGAGGCCCATGACGGCTTCTCCTTCGTCACCTACGACGTCAAGCGCTGAAACTCACTCAGGCGTCGTAGTCAAGCGCGACCGTGGCCGTGACCGGGTGTGACTGACAGGCCAGCACTATTCCTGCGTCCACTTCCTCGGGCTCGAGGGCGAAGTTGCGGTCCATCCGGACCTCCCCCTCGACGAGGCGTGCACGGCAGGTGCCACACACCCCTCCGGTGCAGCTGAACGGCGCATCCGGCCGGGCACGCAGCGTCGCAGCCAGGATGCTTTCGTCACGGGACGGCATCTCGATCACGGTCGTGCGGCCGTCCAGGTTCACGGTGATCACGGCCTCAGGGGGCTCGCCCTGCGCCTTTACGACCGGCCGAACCGTCGTCACCGGCGCACCCGAGTCGTCGACGTGGAACACCTCGTGGTGTACGTGATGAGGATCGAACCCCACATCGGCCAGGAGCCCCTGGGCAGTCTCCACGAGACCGAACGGACCGCAGAGGTACCACTCGTCATCGGTTGACACCGGCACGATGGAGTCCAGGATGCGTTCCAGCCGCTCGCGGTCGATCCGGCCGTTGAACAGCTCGACCTCCTGAGCCTCGCGGGAAAGGACGTGGATCAGGTGGAACCGGTCCGGGTAGCGGTTCTTCAGGTCCTCGAGCTCCTCCAGGAACATGATCGAGGTCGTCCGCCGGTTGCCGAAGATCAGCGTTGCGCGTGACCTGGGCTCCTCGGCCAATGCGGTCGTGAGCAGGGACATCACGGGAGTGATACCCGACCCCGCGCAGATCGCAACGTGGTGCCGTATGGCGTGCGGCTGCGTGGCGCTGGTGAACCCTCCCAGCGGGGTCATCACCTCGATCGTGTCGCCGGCGACGACACTGTCGTTGATCCAGTTGGACATCAGACCACCTGCGACGCGAGCTGCAGCAATACGGAGCTCCTTGCGCTGCAACGCATCCGGGCGCGATAGGCAGATCGAGTAGGACCGCCGGACGTCCTGGTCGCCGATGGTCGCTCTCAGCGTGAGGTGCTGTCCGGGCTGGAACACGAACTCGTCAGCCAGCTTGTCCGGAATCGCGAACGAGACGGCGACCGCGTCGTCGGTGAGTCGCTCGACGTCGGTGACGGTCAGCGGATGGAACCGCGCCCGGCGACGTGCCGGTGATGTGATCAACGAAGCCATCAGATGGTCTTGAACTCATCGAAGGGCTCACGACATTGGTTACACCGACGCAGCGCCTTGCACGCGGTCGAGCCGAACCGCGAGATCTCGTCCGTGTCAGGAGAACCGCAGAGCGGGCAGGTGACGCGCCGGACCCTGAGACCGACGATGACCGGTGAACCGGAGACCGGCTCTGAACCGGCGACGGGCTCTTGGGCGGCTCGTTGACCGGGAGGGGCGATTCCGAAGTCGCGCAGCTTGTCTCGTCCTGCCTGGGACATCCAGTCGGTCGTCCACGCAGGGCTGAGCCGGGTCCGCACCGTTGCGACGTAACCCTCACGGCGGGCGACGTGCTCGATGTGCTGACGGATGGCCTCCATCGCTGGGCACCCGGAGTACGTCGGGGTGATCAGCACGTTGACCGTCCTTGCCTGTTCATCGACCACAACCTCGCGCAGGATGCCCAGATCCTCGATCGTGATGACAGGCACCTCGGGGTCGGGAATCGAGGCGATGACAGCTCGCAGGTCCAGCGTGGTGGTCACCACCCGGCGCCAGGGTGTGAGCGTGCAATGTGCTGCATCTCGGCCAGCAGGCTCCCCATCGGTCTGGAGTGGATGCCATCCCGACCGCCACGCGAACGCCAGCCTGGGTCGGCCGGAAGAGTCAGCGTGGCCCGGTCGACCACCCGCGAGACATAGCCAAAAGCCTTGTCTCTCAACGAGGACGGCAAGACGCCGACTCCGACTGCGGCAGCAGCGACACTCACCGCGTCGTCCTCGAACAGCTCCTCGACGAACGGCGCCACCCGCTCGAGCGCCTCCTGCATGCGGGTGTGCGAGGTATCAGTCCCGTCACCCAGTCGCAGCACCCACTGGCTGGCATGGTCGCGGTGGTAGTCGACCTCCTTGACGGCCTTCACCGCCACGCCCGCGAGCGTCTCGTCCGTTGACGTGACCAGCGCGGCATACAGCTCGCTCTGATAGGAGGCAAACCACAGCATCCGGGCCATCTCGAAACCGAAGTCCCTGCGCTCCTGCTCGACCAGCTGGACGTTGTGGAACTGACGTTCGTCCCGAAGGTAGGCCAGCTCGTCCTCGGATCGGCCGGTCCCATCGAGCTCACCGGCACGTGTCAGCAGCACCCGCGCCTGCCCCAGGAGGTCGAGCCCGACATTGCCGAGAGCCATGTCCTCCTCGATCTGCGGAGCGCGGGTGATCCACTCGCCCAGGCGTTGGGCATAGATGAGAGCATCATCGCCGAGCTGCAGGCAGTATGCGGCGGCAACCGTCATCGTGGTGGTGTCAGCAGTGGTGATGTCACTCGCCGTGGTGTCAATCGCACTCTCACTCAAAGGTATTCGACATCCTCGGGCACGTCGTAGAAGGTGGGGTGGCGATAGACCTTGTCGGCCGCGGGGTCGAAGAAGGAGTCACGCTCGTCAGGGCTGCTTGCCGTGATGTCAGTGGACCTGACCACCCAGAGGGAGACGCCCTCTTGTCGACGGGTGTAGACGTCTCGGGCGTTTCGAAGTGCCATCTCGGCGTCAGGTGCATGCAGAGAACCGACGTGTACATGCGAGAGACCCCGTTTGCTCCTGACGAAGACCTCCCACAGCGCCCAGCTGTGCTCAGCCGGGCTCCCTCTGTCTGCAGGCGTACTCATGCGACGTGTTCTGCCTGTTTGGCACGAGCCTGCTTCGCGGCGTAGGCAGTGGCCGCCTCGCGCACCCAGGCTCCCTCGTGGTGGGCACCCACCCGGTGCTCGATCCGCTCCGCGTTGCAGGCTCCGTCGCCGTTGATCACCCGCGAGAGCTCGCTCCAGTCGATGGCACCAAACTCCCAGTGACCAGACCCCTCGTTGAGATGCAGGTCGGGGTCCGGCAGCGTGAGCCCGATCTTCTGTGCCTGAGGAACGGTCATGTCCACGAACTTCTGACGCAGGGCGTCGTTGCTGAACCGCTTGATGCCCCAAGCCATGGACTGCTCGGTGTGTCCGCCGGGGGTCGCAGTCGCACCGGTGTCCGGAGGTCCGAACATCATCAACGACGGCCACCACCAACGGTTTACGGCGTCCTGAGCCATAACCTTCTGGGCGTCGGTGCCGCGCATCAGGGTCCACAGGATCTCGAAACCCTGCCGCTGGTGGAAGGACTCCTCCTTGCAGACTCGGATCATCGCGCGGGCATAGGGGCCGTAGGAGCAACGGCACAGGGGAACCTGGTTCATGATCGCGGCCCCGTCGACCAGCCAGCCGATAGCGCCGTTGTCGGCCCAGGTCAGCGTCGGATAGTTGAAGATCGAGGAGTACTTCTGCTTGCCGCTGTGCAGCATGTCCAGAAGCTCGGACCGGTCGATGCCCAGGGTCTCGGCAGCGCTGTAGAGGTAGAGCCCGTGCCCGGCCTCATCCTGGACCTTGGCCATCAGGATCGCCTTGCGGCGCAATGACGGCGCCCGGCCGATCCAGCTGCCTTCCGGCTGCATCCCGATGATCTCGGAGTGCGCATGCTGGGCGATCTGGCGGATCAGCGTCTTGCGATAGGCCTCTGGCATCTCATCCCGAGGCTCGATGCGCAGATCGGCGGCCAGCAACTCCTCAAAGGACGAACCACCCGCTGGACGCTGCCCGGAAGCCGCGGCCGATGCCGCGACTGCTTCGTCCATGTCGCCGGACTCAGCAGCGTTCAGCGGCTCGTCCGGGTTGATGGCGTCGTCGGCATACATCAAGCCAGTATGTCGACGCGTGACATATCTCGGCAATGAATACACCGCGATGGCAGGATGGCCGCGTGCCCAACGACCACAGCCACCCGCACTCTGTCGCCCACGACCATGCGCACACACCCGCGACCGGCCCCATCGCTGACGCCAGCGCCCGGATCGCCCGCGCCAGCGACGCGCCCGCGGTCGGTTTGGTGCAGGCGGCCGTATGGCGCGACGCCTACGCCCACGTTCTGTCCCAGGAAGTCCTTGACCAGTTCGACGGGCCGAAGTTCGCACGTGTCTGGCGCGACTCGCTGGGCACTCCCCCGAGCCCCCGCCACGTGCTGCTGGTGGGCTGCGCCGGGGAGCAGGTGGTCGGTTTCACAGCCGTTGGTCCGAGCGGGGACATCGATGCCACCGAGGCCAGCGGCGAGTTGCTCGCCCTTGGCGTGCACCCTGACGCCCGGCGCAACGGCCACGGCTCGCGCCTGCTCAACGCCGCGGTGGACACGTTGCGGGACAATGGCTTTGACACGGTGAGCACGTGGATCCTGGCGACCGACGAAACCACCCGGGCTTTCCTGTACGCAGCAGGTCTCGCACCGGACAGTGCCTTCCGGGACCGGGTTATCGACGTCGACGGGACAGTTGTCCGCGAAGTGAGGCTGACTGCCAGCCTCGCCCCCGCCAACCGCTCCCAGGACTGATCCACCCGGTCCGATGCAGGGAACCCCTCTCGATCCGCCACCCGATCCGCCACTCGACGGCCAGCGTCGCAACCAGGTGCTGCGCCAGTCTCTGTCGGTCGGCATCGCGACCGGCACGTATGCCATCAGCTTCGGCGCCCTGTCGGTCGCCGCCGGTCTCGACCTGTGGCAGACGATCGCCCTGTCGGTCCTGCTCTTCACAGGGGGCTCGCAGTTCGCCCTCGTGGGCATCGTGGCCTCCGGCGGCTCGGGTGCTGCCGCGGTTGCCACCTCGACCCTGCTCGGCGCCCGCAACATGCTGTACGGCCTTCAGATGTCGCGACTTCTCGGCGTCAGCGGCCTGAGCAAGGTGGCCGCCGCCCACCTGACCATCGACGAGTCGACCGCCGTCGGCGTCGCCCAACCGGAGCCGTCTGCCCAGCGGCTGGGATTCTGGGTAACCGGGCTGACGGTGTTCGCGCTCTGGAACCTGATGACCATCGTCGGTGCCCTGCTGGGGAACGCCCTGGGCGACCCCCGCCAGTTCGGCCTCGACGCCGCCGCACCCGCGGCATTCGTCGGCCTGCTCTGGCCACGGCTCAAGGCAGGCGACGCCCGCGCCGTGGCCGCCGCGTCAGCGGTCATCGCACTGGTGGTGGCCCCTCACGCGCCGGCCGGCATACCCGTCCTGGTCGCGGCACTTGCTGCACTCGTTGCCGGCCTGATGCCCCGGCGCACTGAGCCCCCGACACGAAAAGGTGAAGGAAAATGAGCGCTCCGACGCCCACATTCCTTCGCGTTGTCGGCTCGACGTCATGACGCTCTGGACCACCGTCCTGCTGGCCAGCGGGCTCGCGTTCGCGCTCAAGCTCCTCGGCTATGTGGTGCCGCACCACTTGCTGGACCATCCGGTCGTCTCCCGGGTCACCGCGATGCTGCCCGTTGCGCTGCTGTCGGCCCTCGTTGCGGTCCAGACGTTCACCGGCCAGGGAGGCGTCCTGACCGCCGACGCGCGCGCAGCCGGCTTTGCGGTGGCGGTGGTGGCCCTGCTGCTCCGCGCGCCCTTCCTGGTCGTCGTGATCCTGGCGGCAGCGACTGCCGGGACGTTGCGAGCCTTCGGCTGGGGCTGATCCTCGCCAGCTCAGGCCAGGCCGAGGTAGCTCTCCAGCCCGACGGTCAGCCCCGGGTGGTCGGCCACGCGGCGCACTCCCTCGAGAACTCCTGGCATGAAGCTGACCCGGTCGAACGAGTCGTGGCGGATCGTCAGCATCTCGCCGGCAGCACCGAACATGACTTCCTGATGGGCGACGAGGCCTCGCAACCGCACGGCATGCACCGGTATGCCGTCCACCCGCGCACCGCGCGCACCGCCGGGATCGGAGGCGGTCGCGTCAGGGACATCTCCGAGCTGGGCATCACGGCGAACCTGGGCAACCAGCGACGCGGTGCGCGCTGCGGTGCCCGACGGCGCGTCGACCTTGTCAGGATGGTGCAGCTCGACGATCTCGACGGACTCGTAGAACCGCGCCGCCTGCTGGGCGAAGGACATCATCAGGATCGCGCCGATGGCGAAGTTCGGCGCAATCAGCACCCCGACCCCGGGCTTGCCGGTCAGCTGCGAGCGCACGGCCTCGAGCTTGTCCTCGGTCCAGCCGGTCGTCCCGACCACGACGTGCGCCCCGCGTTCGATGCAGCTGGCAACATTGGCGGCCGTCGCGTCAGGCACCGAGAACTCGACGACGACGTCGGCGCCACCAAGATCCCCGAGGTCATCGCCCTGGTCGTAGCGTCCCACCAGCGTCGCGTCCGGTGCCGCCTCGAGCGCGCGGCATACCTCCGAGCCCATCCGTCCGGCGGCGCCGATGACCGAGACCTTGATGACTGAGACCGTGCTCGCATCGCTCACCCGCACAGCCTAGTGAGACCCCAGGAACCGCTCGACGTCTTTGGCTTCGCGATCCAAGTCGGCCAGCACGCCTCGTGACAGGTGGCCGAATGGCTCGAGCACGACCCGCCCGCCCGGCATGCTC
This sequence comes from Actinomycetota bacterium, assembly GCA_039934065.1. Lineage (GTDB taxonomy): Bacteria > Actinomycetota > Actinomycetes > Actinomycetales > Dermatophilaceae > UBA4719. Next base: position 12,052 of record JBDTMW010000025.1, read on the forward strand.
CAGGTTGCCACGGCCCGACCGCGCACCAGGGCAAAGGGCCGGAAGACCCCGTTCACCGTCACGATCGTCTGGTTGTCGCCCAGAATCGGCTCGCGGTCGACCCAGCCGTGCAACAACGGGTCGAACCCGCCGAGCAGCTTGGGCCGGCGGCGACCGTGTGGCTGTGAGCGGCCGGCCAGGTCGACCAAGACCCCGGGCAGCTCGTGGAGGTCGGCACGGATACCGCGCAGCGCCCGACCCGCGTCGCCAACGGTGATACCGGCCCACTTGGCCAGGTCACGTTCGTCGGCAGGTCCGTGGCCTGCCAAGAACCGTCTGGCCAGCTCGGACAGGGCGGTATCGCGGTCTGTCATGGCGGGCGGAGCGCCGAGCCAGTCACGGACGAGGACAAACGCCTGGTCACGGCCGATGACCGGCCCCCGGACCGTCAGACCCCTGAGCGCGGACAGGAAGAGGATGTGGACCATGGCTTGACCGGCCACGGGCACATCCGCCGACTGGACAAGGTCGCGCAGCTGGCCTCGGGTCATCGGGCCGTTCGCCGCGATCGCCGTCTCGATGACAGCAACACCACGATCGGCTTGATCGGGCGAAACGCCTTCTTGCTCAAGACGTCTGGCGTTTGTCCGGAAGAGCTGCGGGGTTGTGAGCCGCTGCAGCCACCAGTAGTCCTCGGGCCTCACGAGATGCAGGGTCCCGCGGTTCAGCCAGGTCACCAGAAGCGTCCGGTTGTTGAGCTCGCTATCCACGTCGGCCGCGGTGAGACTGCGAGCGCGAGAGCGGGTGCGGGCTCGGACCGCGAGCCGCGCGGCGCGAAGGTCCTGTGCCTGCACCGCCAGCAGCCGGTCGACGACCTCGACCACACGGTCGGCTGGCGGCCCGACGATGAGCTGGGCCGAAAGCCGACGGTCGTCACGCTCGCGTTGCGCTGCCGTCGTGGTCGATGCTGTCACCATGACCGTGACCCTAGTCAAGGCCGTCGCGCCCGACCTCCCTGTCGTTTCGCCATCCGACGTCTGCCTGGACATCCCGGGGTGGAACCGGTGAGCGCCGGCGCCAAGGTCCGGCTGATTCCGCCGGTCGTCTACTTCGCCCCGTTCGCAGTGATGTGGGCGCTGCAATGGTGGCGGCCCTGGACCATCCCGGGCGGCGTCTCGCTGACGGTGGCGGGGCTGACGTTGGTGTTGACCGGCGTGGGTCTGTCGGTCTGGGTTGTCTGGACTTTCGCCCGGGCACACACGACCGTCGTCCCGTGGGAGCACGTCTCGGCGATGGTCACTACGGGGCCGTTTCGGATCAGTCGCAACCCGATCTACCTCTCCGACGCCATCGCCTATCTCGGGGGGACCCTGATCTTGCACAGCTGGTGGCCGCTGCTGGTGCTACCCGGCATCGTGTGGGTGATCCGCCGCAGGGTCATCGACCGCGAGGAGCACTACCTGACCGGCCGCTTCGGCGACGCCTACCGCGAATACCAGCTCCGCGTCCGCCGCTGGCTCTGACCCGCCCAGAGTCTCGGCGGCTGGTTCGGCCGCAGTCAGCAGCAACCCGACATGATGGAGTCATGAACCTTCCAGAGCAACCAGCGCGCAACGTCCTGGGCGGGCCGCTGGAGGAGTGCGGCACGGACCCGATGACCGGGTTCTATCGTGACGGCTGCT
>JBDTMW010000026.1:0-13336 GCA_039934065.1 Actinomycetota bacterium
GGCTGGCCAACCAGGCGCGCCAGGCCGAGATCACCCAAGAGATCAGCGAAATCGTCGGCGGCGCCGACGCCCTCGCGTCCGCCAAGTAAGAAGGTTGAGAGCTCATGACTGCCGTAACTTCTGAGACTGCTGCGGACACCGCGGCCCCGGGCGGAGTCGGTCGCGTCTCCCGCATCATCGGCCCGGTCATCGACGTGGAGTTCCCCGCCGATGCCATGCCGTCGATGTACAACCTGCTGACCGTCCAGGTCGAGCTGGCGGGCGAGACCAAGAACCTGAACCTCGAGGTCGCCCAGCACATCGGCGACAACATGGTGCGAGCCATCTCGCTGCAGCCCACCGACGGTGTGGTGCGTGGCGCACCTGTGCAGGACTCGGGCGGCCCGATCACGGTGCCCGTCGGGGACGTCACGCTCGGTCACGTCTTCAACACGACCGGCGAGTGCCTCAACCTCAAGGGTGACGAGAAGCTCGAGATCAAGGAGCGCTGGGGCATCCACCGCCCGGCTCCCGCTTTCGACCAGCTCGAGTCCAAAACGGTCATGTTCGAGACCGGCATCAAGGTCATCGACCTGCTCACCCCGTACGTCCAGGGCGGCAAGATCGGACTGTTCGGCGGCGCCGGTGTCGGCAAGACGGTGCTCATCCAGGAGATGATTGCCCGAGTCGCCAAGGACCACGGTGGTGTGTCCGTGTTCGCCGGTGTCGGCGAGCGTACTCGTGAGGGCAACGACCTGATCGTGGAGATGGAAGAGGCCGGCGTTCTCGGTCAGACCGCCCTGGTATTCGGCCAGATGGACGAGCCTCCGGGCACGCGTCTTCGCGTCGCGCTCTCGGCCCTGACCATGGCTGAGTACTTCCGCGACGTGCAGAAGCAGGACGTGCTGTTGTTCATCGACAACATCTTCCGCTACACCCAGGCTGGTTCCGAGGTGTCCACCCTGCTCGGCCGGATGCCGTCCGCGGTGGGCTACCAGCCCAACCTCGCCGACGAGATGGGGGTGCTCCAGGAGCGCATCACGTCGACACGTGGTCACTCGATCACGTCGATGCAGGCCATCTATGTGCCTGCTGACGACTACACCGACCCGGCGCCGGCCACGACGTTCGCGCACCTCGACGCCACGACTGAGCTCTCGCGTGACATCGCCTCGCTCGGCATCTACCCGGCCGTCGACCCACTGACCTCCACGTCGCGAATCCTGGACCCGCGCTATATCTCGCAGGCCCACTACGACACCGCAGTCCGGGTGATCTCGATCCTGCAGCGCAACAAGGAGCTGCAGGACATCATCGCGATCCTTGGCATCGACGAGCTCTCCGAAGAAGACAAGATCCTGGTCAACCGGGCGCGTCGTATCCAGCGGTTCCTGTCCCAGAACACCTATGTTGCCAAGCAGTTCACCGGCATCGAGGGTTCGACGGTCTCGCTGGCCGACTCGATCGAGGGCTTCACCAAGATCGCGGACGGCGAGTTCGACAACGTGGCCGAGCAGGCGTTCTTCATGTGCGGCGGCCTCGACGACGTCGAGCGCCAGTGGGCCGAGATCCAGAAGAACCTCTGACCTGACCTGACTCCCGCCGCTCTTTCCCGCTTGTTGCGGCCAAACTACCGAATCGCGCCGGTTTTCAGGTAGATTCGGTGGTTTCGGCGCAACAAGCGCAGGGTGTCCGGCCTTGCGGCCGATAGATGGCTGGCATGCCGGAGACGATCGAGGACAGCTACGCAGGCGTCATGGCCGCAGCTGACGACGAGGGCCGTCTGGCAATCCCTGCCGACGGCATCCCCTACTGGGAACGACTTGACTCGCGCTGCCGAGATGGGGCAGATCATGGTCTGCCTCGGTGCCGCGATCGAGAACTTGCCGAGCGTGGCCCGTGTCCATGTCAGCAAGTGGGGTGACGGGGGAGCGCACGCGCATATCTTCTTCTACGCCCGGCCGACCCAGATGCCGCAGCTGCGGGGCACAATGCTGCCGGTCTGGGACGACTTCCTACCGCACATACCGGGCGACGTCCGCGACGACAACGCTCGCGCCGTCATACAGGATCTGGTCGGCTCGTATGGCGGACGGGCCATCGGGCGCGCCACCCGCGCTCTCAGCCTCCGTTGCCCGTGACCGGGCAGGCTCTGCCGCCCGCTAGACTCCGAGCACACGATCGTGACCGGAGGAACCCTTGAGTCAGTTGCAGGTCGAGCTCGTCGCCGCAGATCGCAAGGTCTGGGAGGGCGAAGCCAAGCAGGTCAGCACGCGCACCGTCGCCGGCGAGCTGGGCATTCTGCCGGGTCACGCACCTCTACTGGGGATTCTGGTGAGCGGCGAGGTCCGGATCGAAACCATCTCGGGCCAGACGCACACAGCCTTGATCGAGGGCGGCTTCCTGTCAGTGGAGCACGACCGCGTCACCATCGTCGCCGAGGCCGTTGACGCCTCCCAGATCCGCGCCTGACACCAATGGGCGTGCTGCTCACCGGCGAGATGCTGGTCGGCGGCCTGCTGTTCACGGGTCTGTCGTTCGTGGGCTCCGTCTTCACCCGCCGGCGGCTGATCGGACGGGGCAAGTCCCTGACGGTCTGCGCCTTGCGGGAGCCGGGCGATCGCCGCTGGCGGTTCGGCCTGGCCCGCTATGGCTCGACCCGACTCGAGTGGTTCACGCTCTGGGGGTTGTCCCTGCGCCCGGCACGTCGTTGGGAGCGCGCGATTCTCGTTATCGGCAGCGGGCAGCCCCTCGTGCCCTCCGAGCGGCCAGAGATCCTGATTCCGTCGGCTTGGAGGGTTGAGTGCTGCTACGGCCAGGAAAGCTTCGAGATCGCCCTTGCACAGGCCCGCTGCACCGCACTGCGATCCTGGTTTGAGACGCGCCCCCCCGGGCACAACATCTACGTCGCCTAGCTCGGCCCTTACTCGCCTTCAGGGTGCGCCCGGGCATTCTTCTGGGGCTTCTCTGCCCGCCCACCGCCTGGCTGCCACAGCACGTCCCCGCCGATCTCGAGGTTGGCCACCCGTCCCAGGATGAACAGCAGGTCAGAGAGGCGGTTCAGGTACTTGGCAGTCAGCGGGTTGATACCGCCCACTCCCTTGGCGCTGCCCGCAGGCGCCGGCTGGTCGCCATACTTCTGCAGCGCTGTCCATGCGGAACGTTCGGCACGGCGGGACACCGTCCGTGCGACATGCAGGTATGCCGACCCGGGGGTTCCACCGGGAAGGATGAACGAGCGAAGCTTCTCCAGTTCGTCGTTGAAGCGGTCGCAGTCCGCCTCGAGCTCGTCGACCCAGGCATCCTGGACCCGCAGCGGCGGGTAGTCGTAGCTGGCCGCCAGCGGCGTGCACAGGTCCGCTCCGACGTCGAAGAGGTCGTTCTGGATGCGGACCAGCACCTCCCGGACATCGTCCCGCAGAACGCCACACGCGACTGCCACGCCGAGGCAGCTGTTGGTCTCGTCGGTGTCCGCATAAGCCACCAGGCGAGGGTCCGTCTTGGTGGTGCGGCTGAAGTCCCCGAGCGCGGTGCTGCCGTCATCGCCGGTACGGGTGTAGATACGTGTCAGGTTGACCATGGACACGATGCTCTCAGATCGGCCACCGATAGGCTCGCGTCGTGAGGCAGAGGTTCCGTGTCGTGGGTGGCGCCAGGCTGCGCGGCGAGGTGTCCGTGGTCGGCGCCAAGAACAGTGCCCTCAAGCTGATGGCGGGGGCTTTGCTGGCTGTGGGCAGGACCCGGCTCACGAACGTCCCGGCCATCCTTGACGTGACGATCATGGCGGAGCTGCTGCGCAGACTCGGGTGCGTGGTCGACTACGACGCTGCTGCCGGGCTGGTCGAGATCGACGTCCCGGACCGAATCGGGCACCGCGCCGACTACGAGCTTGTTCGGGCGCTGCGAGCCTCCATCTGTGTTCTTGGCCCTCTGGTAGCCCGCTGCGGGGAGGCCCATGTTGCCATTCCAGGCGGTGACGCCATCGGGTCCCGCGGTCTGGACCTGCACATCTCGGGTCTGGAGACGCTGGGCGCCTCGGTGCATGTCTCCCACGGCTACCTGATCGCAGCGGCTCCAAACGGACTGCGCAGCGGAGAAATCCGGCTAGATTTTCCCAGCGTCGGTGCCACCGAGAACATCCTGATGGCAGCGGTGCTGGCCAAGGGCGTCACCCGGGTGACGAATGTCGCCCGCGAGCCCGAGATCGTCGACATCGCCAAGTTCCTGAGCAAGATGGGGGCATCCATCCAGGGCGCTGGCTCGTCGGTGATCGTGGTCGAGGGTGTCAGCGCGTTGTCGCCGGTGTCCCACGACGTGGTCCCGGACCGGATCGCGGCCGGCACCTGGGCTTTTGCGGCGGCCACGACGGGCGGCGACGTCGAGGTGGTCGGCGGAGTCGCCGCGCACATGGGCGCCGCCCTGGATCTGTTGAAGGAGGGTGGAACGGACATCACTCCGACCGATCGCGGGTTTCGGGTGACAGGGACGAGTCGTCGCGCGGCATTCGACGTGGCCACGCTGCCCTACCCGGGGTTCCCCACCGATCTGCAGCCCTTCGCCCTGGCGTACAACGCAGTGGCACAGGGCAGCGCGATGGTCACCGAGAATCTCTTCGAGGCGCGCTTCCGCACCGTCCAGGAGCTCGCGCGGCTGGGCGCCGATACCAGGATCGACGGCCACCACGTCATGCTGCACGGGGTGCCGCGGCTGTCAGGCGCCCCTGTCGAGGCCAGCGACATCCGGTCGGGTGCCGCCCTGGTCATCGCCGGACTGGTCGCCGACGGCGTCACGACGGTCAGCCAGGCACAGCACGTCGATCGTGGCTACGCCGGCTTTGACGAGGCGTTGCGCGGACTCGGGGCTGACGTCACGCGTGAGCCGGACGAGGCGCCATACATCTGAGGTTGGGCTCTGTGGTCCCTCTCACCGGCTGAGACACTCCCCGTTCGGCGACGGCGGCCGGTACCTTCAGCGGTATGTCACAGGCAGAGCCCGACCGCCCCCGCAGGGACCCCGCGTGGGTCATGCGCACCTATGCCGGCCATTCCAGCGCCGCGGCGAGCAACGAGCTGTACCGCCGCAACCTGGCCAAGGGCCAGACCGGCCTCTCGGTCGCCTTCGACCTGCCGACGCAGACGGGGTACGACCCCGACCACGTGCTTTCCCGCGGTGAGGTTGGCAAGGTTGGCGTACCGATCTCGCACGTTGGCGATATGCGGGGGCTTTTTGCAGACATACCGCTGGCCACCATGAATACCTCGATGACCATCAACGCCACCGCGATGTGGCTGCTCGCCCTGTACCAGGTAGTGGCTGAGGAGCAGGCCGCGGCCACCGGGCAGGACCCTGCGGCCGCAGTCAGAGCGCTCACGGGGACGACGCAGAACGACATCATCAAGGAGTACCTATCGCGTGGGACCTACGTCTTCGCGCCGGAACCCTCCTTGCGGCTGGTCACCGACATGGTTGCCTACACGATCGCGCAGATCCCCAGGTGGAACCCGACCAACATCTGCAGCTACCACCTGCAGGAGGCCGGGGCGACGCCGGTCCAGGAGCTCGCGTACGCCATGTGCACTGCCATCGCGGTCCTGGACGCCGTGCGCGAGTCGGGGCAGGTCCCGGCTGAGCGTTTCGGTGAGGTGGTCAGCCGGATCTCCTTCTTCGTCAATGCCGGAGTGCGCTTCGTCGAGGAGATGTGCAAGATGCGCGCTTTCGTGCAGCTCTGGGACGAGCTCAGCCTCGAGCGGTATGGCGTCACGGACCCCTCCCAGCGCCGGTTCCGTTATGGCGTCCAGGTCAACTCGCTGGGGTTGACCGAGGCACAGCCCGAGAACAACGTTCAGCGAATTGTGTTGGAGATGTTGGCAGTCACGCTTTCCAAGGATGCGCGGGCCAGAGCTGTGCAGCTGCCCGCATGGAACGAGGCGCTGGGGCTGCCCAGGCCGTGGGACCAGCAGTGGTCTCTGCGGATGCAGCAGGTGCTGGCGTTCGAGTCGGACCTGCTCGAGTATGAAGACCTGTTCGCCGGATCCACCGTCGTCGAGGCCAAGGTGGCCGAGCTGCTCGCGGGAGCCAGGGCCGAGATCGACAAGGTGCATGCGATGGGTGGCGCGGTTGCTGCCGTCGAGTCGGGCTACATGAAGTCGGCTCTCGTTGCCTCGCATTCTTTGCGGCGACAACGGATCGAGGCCGGCGAGGACATCGTTGTCGGCGTCAACACCTTCGAGACGACCGAGCCAAACCCGCTGACGGCCGACCTTGATGCGGCGATCCTGTCGGTGGACCACGACGTGGAAGCGAAAGCGGTCGCCGCGGTCGTCGCGTGGCGCCGTGTGCGCGACTCAACGGACGCCGGTCGCTTGGCAGCACAGTCGGCGCTCGTCCGCCTCGGGCAGGACGCGAAGTCCGGAGCCAACCTAGTGCCGGCGTCTCTGGAAGCGGCCCGCGCCGGCGTCACCACAGGTGAGTGGGCCCAGGCACTGCGCGACGTCTTCGGCGAATATCGAGCGCCGACAGGCGTTTCCGGATCCGTCGGGGTGAGCGATGCGGCGGTGGGTGGTGAGCTGACGCAGCTGCGCGAGCGGGTTCGCGCCACTGGTGAAGAGCTCGGGACCCGACTCCGTCTGCTCGTCGGAAAACCCGGGCTCGACGGACACAGCAACGGTGCCGAGCAGGTCGCCGTGCGAGCGCGGGACGCCGGATTCGAGGTCATCTACCAGGGCATCCGGCTCACTCCAGCGCAGATCGTCGCCGCCGCGGTGGCCGAAGACGTGCATTGCGTGGGCCTGTCGATCCTGTCTGGCTCGCACATGGAGCTGGTTCCCCAGGTGCTTGATGGCCTCAGGGCCGCCGGCGCTGGTGACCTCCCGGTCATTGTCGGTGGCATCATCCCCGACAGGGACGCCGCGACGTTGCGCGAGATGGGGGTCGCGGCAGTCTTCACGCCCAAGGACTTCGGCCTGACCCAGATCATCGGCGGCATCGTCGATGTAATCCGGACCTCTCGCGGTCTGTCGGACAGATGACCAGGCCGGCTGGGGAACAGGGGAAGGGCCACCACCGACGCGGGGTTCTTGTCACCGGCTCATCCCGAGGTGTTGGCGCCGAAGTGGCACGCGCGTTTGCGAACATCTGTGGCGATCGTGTCGCCATCCACTGCCGGGGGAGCCGGGCCCAGGCCGACGCCGTACGCGAGACGCTCGATGGCGGCGGGCACGTCGTCGTCCAGGGTGACCTGGCCTCGCCGGAGGACGTGCGCAGGTTCGTGGCAGAGGCGATTCAGGCCCTGGGGCGGATCGACGTCCTGGTCAACAACGCGGCACTGTTCGCGGACGACCCAGGTAAGGAGGGACGTCGTCTGAACTGCGACGTGGCGGGGTCGTCCTACGAAGAGTGGGTCAGCGCGTGGCGTCGCACCACTGAGGTCAATCTGCTCGGGACGGCCAACGTGACCTACCAGGTCGCCCGTCACATGATCGAGGTCGAGCCAGCCGACGGCTTCTCACGGGGGCGCATCGTCACTGTCGGTTCCCGCGGGGCCCATCGCGGCGAGCCGGAGGTCCCCGCCTATGGCGCGAGCAAGGCTGCCGTTCACTCGATGACGCAGTCGCTTGCGGTCGCGCTGGCGCCCCACGGCATCGGCTGCGTCGGGATCGCTCCTGGGTTCATCGCCACCGACATGACCGCCGAGCTGCTCGAAACCCCTGCAGGGCAAGCGATCCGGGGTCAAAGCCCGTTCGGCCGCGTAGCCACGGCACAGGAGGTGGCGTTGGCCATCATGGCGTTGGCCGGGCCGGACGCCGAGTGGGCCTCCGGCTCGATCGTCGACTTCAACGGAGCGTCATACCTTCACTAGCATTCCTGCATCCCGCGTACAGTCGGATCGTGAGCGATCTTCAATGCCCAGCAACCTTGCTCATCGCCCGACACGGCGACGCGGTTCAGGTACGTGTCCTGGTCGAGCAGGTCCGTTCACGCCGGGTCGCGGCGGTGTACAGCAGCCGGATGCAACGAGCCGTCGAGTCGGCTGACCTAGCGGCATCCCAGCTTGGTCTGCAACCCATCGCGGTCGACGGACTGCAGGAGCTCGCCGTGGGGGAACTGGCCGGGGCGGTCCTCAAACGATTCACGAAGGCCATCGAAGAGATCACCGACATGCACCGCGGGGAGACCGTGCTGGTGTTTGCCCACGGCGGCACGATGTCGCTGGCGATTCCGAAAGTCTCGGTCAATGCGGGCAATGACGTTGCGGCGCAACGGTTCTTGCCGCACTGCGTACCGGCCGAGGTCGAGGTTGACGCCGACGGCTGGCGTCTCGTGTCTTGGCCGGGATCGGTGGGCTCAGAACAGGCGTGAACCCACGTCGTCGGTGCCCTTGAGCGCGTCATAGTCCAGAGTCACGCACCGTATGCCGCGATCAGCGGCCAGCGTGCGCGCCTGCGGCTTGATCTCCTGGGCGGCAAAGACACCCGTGACCGGCGCCAGGTGGACGTCACGGTTCATCAGCTCGAGGTAGCGGGTGAGCTGCTCGACGCCATCGATGTCCCCGCGGCGCTTGATCTCGACAGCGACCGAGGCACCCGTTGCGTCCTTGCACAGGATGTCGACCGGCCCGATGGCGGTCATGTACTCGCGACGGACCAGCGTGAAGCCCTGCCCCAAGGTGGCTATGTGTTCGGCGAGCAGCCTTTGCAGATGGGCCTCGACGCCATCCTTGACGAGACCGGGGTCCACGCCCAGCTCGTGGGCCGAGTCATGCAGGACCTCGTGCAGCAGCACCCGGAGGCGGTCCTCGGACTTGGCATGCTGGACCACCCAGACAGTCTCGACCCCGTCGGCGATCTCGTGATCCTCGGGGGAGACCTCGGCCATCGCGCAGGGAGGCGACATCCAGTTCAACGGCTTGTAGGACCCACCGTCGCTGTGGATGAGGACGGACCCGTCGGCCTTGACGAGCAACAACCGGGTCGCCAAAGGCAGATGGGCCAGCAGCCGACCCTGATAGTCCACGCTGCACCGGGCTATGACCAGACGCACGTTGGCAGCCTACCGAGACGGCGCTGCGGGAATGTGACCACCACCTCGCCGGTGCGCCCTCCCTTGCCCTCCGGCGCTCTGGCAGACTCGCGGCATGGCTCGTGACTTCAAGACAGCTGGCGTGATCGGACTCGGCACCATGGGTGCGGGCATCGTGGAGGTGTTCGCTCGCAACGGCCTTGATGTCGTGGCGGTCGAGGTCTCCCAGGAGGCCGTCGAGAAGGGCCAGGGGGTCCTTCGACGGTCGACCGACCGCGCGCTCTCTCGCGGCAAGCTGACCGAGCAGCAGCAGACCGAGCTGCTCGGCCGGGTGCGCTTCACCTCCGACCTGGCCGATCTTGCCGAGTGTGACCTCGTGGTTGAGGCCGTACCCGAGCAGCTTGGTCTCAAACGCGACGTCTTCGCCAGGTTGGACCAGATCGTGAAGCCGGACGCGATCCTGGCGACCAACACCTCCAGCCTGTCCGTCACCGAGATCGCGGTCGCCACCGAGCACCCGCGCCGTGTCGTGGGCATGCACTTCTTCAACCCTGCGCCGGTGCAGAAGTTCGTCGAGGTCATCCAGACCGTTGTGGCCGATGAGGTCGTAGTCGAGGACGTCAAGGCACTCGCTGACCAGATCGGCAAGGTGCCCGTCGTCATCGGCGACAAGGCCGGGTTCATCGCCAACGCACTGCTGTTCGGCTATCTCAACCATGCGGTCGACATGTACGAGAGCCGCTATGCCACACGTGAGGACATCGATGCCGCAATGCAGCTCGGCTGCGGCCTGCCGATGGGCCCACTTGCACTGATGGACCTCATCGGTCTTGACACGGCTTACGAGATCCTGGACACCATGTACAAGCAGGGGCGCGACCGCCTGCACGCGCCGAGCCCGATCCTCAAGCAGATGGTCACCGGCGGGCTCAAGGGTCGCAAGACCGGCCGCGGCTTCTACACCTACGACGAGGCCGGCAGCTCCGCAGTCGTCGCCGACCACCTCACCCCCCTCGCAGGGGCTCACGAGGGTGGCCTGAGAACCGTGAGAACCGTAGGTGTGGTTGGCTCCGGCACGATGGCGACCGGGATCGTCGAGGTGTTCGCGAAGGCCGGCTATGACGTGACATACGTAGCGCGTTCTGAGGCCAAGGTTGAGGCGGTCAAGGCGAATATCGCCAAGAGCCTGGAGAAGGCGGTCCAGCGCGGCAAGCTCACGGCGGACGACCGTGACGCGGCCGCTGCGCGCCTGCAGGGAACCACCTTGCTTGAGAACCTGTACCAGGTCGACCTGGTGGTCGAGGCAGTCGTGGAGGACCTCAAGGTCAAGCAGGCGCTGTTCGAGAACCTCGATGAGATCTGCAAGCCGGGCGCCATCCTGGCCACGACCACCTCCTCGCTGCCGGTCATCGAGTGCGCTGTCGCGACCAAGCGACCGAAGGACGTCGTGGGCATGCACTTCTTCAACCCTGCCCAGATCATGAAGCTGGTCGAGGTGGTTCACACCGTCTCGACTGCGGACGACGTCGTGGCCACGGTGCAGGACCTGTGTCGAAAGATCGGCAAGCACCCGGTGACCTGCGGGGACCGCGCCGGCTTCATCGTCAACGCGCTGCTCTTCCCCTACCTCAACGACGCGGTCAAGATGCTCGAGGCGCACTACGCCAGTGCCGACGACATAGACACGGCCATGAAGACCGGTTGTGGCTACCCGATGGGTCCGTTCGAGCTTCTCGACGCGGTCGGCCTCGACGTCTCCCTGGCCATACAGCGCGGGCTCTATCTCGAGTTCCGCGAACGCGGGTTCGCTCCCGCGCCGCTGCTCGAGCACCTCGTCACCGCCGGCTACCTCGGCCGCAAGCTGGGGCGCGGGTTCCGTACCTACGCCTAGGATCGGCGCCCTCGCCACGACGCCCGCATATCCTTGAGCCATGCCCCGGCCCAACCGACGACGTCTCGAGGGCACCGGGCTTGATCTCGAGCGCGCCATCGGCGGGGCCGAACGCCGCGAGTTCCACAGCGACGGCGAATGGTTCGTCCGCCACGTCACCGGTGCCAGCTCAACGAAGTCTTTCCGGTGCCCGGGCTGTCAGCAGGAGGTGCCCCCCGGCATACCGCATGTCGTCGCCTGGCCCGCTGAGGGTATGGGCGGCCTGGAGGACCGACGGCACTGGCATACTCCCTGCTGGGCCGCGCGTGGCCGACGCAAACCCAGGGGATCTGCCCGATGAATGCCTGCCGATGAATACCGTTGGTAGACATATGATTCGGGCCAGCACGATCCTCCCGGCCCGCCGGCGCGACATCGAGCTGCACACGGCCGACGGCTTGCGCCTGGTGGGCGAGCTGGCCCTGCCACTCGATCGCGACCCTGTCGCGACGCTGATCACCCTGCACCCGCTGCCGACCCATGGCGGGTTCATGGATAGCCACGTCTTCCGGAAGGCGGCCTACCGGCTGCCCGCCCTGGCCGACATCGCTGTTCTTCGGTTCAACACCCGCGGGACGACATCGCCGCGAGGCACGTCCGAAGGCAGCTACGACGAGGCCAGGGACGAGCGGTTCGACGTTGCGGCGGCCATCGAGTTCGCCGAGTTCGCCGAGACCCCGGCGTTGGTGAACCGTTGGCTGCTCGGCTGGTCCTTTGGCACTGACCTCGCACTCATGTACGGCAACGACCCAGCGATCGAGGGCGCCATCCTGCTCAGCCCGCCGCTGAAGTTCAGCAGTCCCGAGCACCTGATGGGGTGGGCGGACTCGGGCAGATCCGTGGTCGCGCTCGTACCCGAGCTCGACGACTACCTTCGGCCCGACGAGGCAGTGCAGCGGTTCGCGGCGATACCCCAAGCCAGGGTGGCCGGGGTCGAGGGCGCGAGGCATCTGTGGGTAGGGGAGCCCTATCTGCGCCGGGTGCTCGACGAGATCGTCGACACTGTGCGCCCTGGCTTCGGGCCACTGCCCACCACCTGGCAGGGAGATGTGGCTTCCGCGTCCGTCATCTAGCCGGTCCAGCGAACTGCGTTGTTAATGTTCAGATTTGATGCTGGCGAGGAACCAGTACCTCTTCGTAGATGAGCAAAAGGCCGGCGGCCACGGGGATCGCGAGGAGGGCACCCAGAACTCCGAGCAGAGCGCCCCCTGCCAGGGCGGCGATCACCGTGACGGCGCCGGGCACGGAGATGGTGCGCTGCATGATCCTGGGCGCGATAACGTAGTTCTCCAGTTGCTGATAGACCACGTAGTAGGCCAGCGCGATCACCGCCTTCGCGGGGTCGTCGAACAAGGCGACCAGGCAGACAACGGCCGCGCCGAGCGAGGCGCCGACCATGGGGATCAGCCCCAGCAAACCGACGACGACAGCCAGCACCGCGGCATAGCGGATTCCGACGATCGACATCATGATCCAGCTGAAGAACGCGTTGATGGTCGCGACGGCCACTTGGCCTATTGCGTAGCTGCCGACGCGTCGCATGATCTCCTCGGACAGCGACGTGAAGCGCGGCCGACGTGAGCGTGGCACCAGGCCGTATGCCGCGACCTTCACCTTGGGCAGGGACGAAAGGAAGTAGAGCGTCAGCACCAGAACGGTCAGGATGGCGAAGAATCCCGAGGCCAGCGCCTTGCCCGCGCCGAGCACGCCGCCGAAGACTCCGCTCATGAAGTTGCCGTTGGTGACCAGCTTCTCGAACTCGACCTGGAACCTTTGGAGCACGTGGTAGTGGCTGTCGACGTCCTGGATGATCCGGTTGCTGAGCAGGTTGTCGAGGTACCTCGGCGCGTTGTCGGCAAGCAGACCACCCTGTTGGATCACTGGCGGCACCACGACGAATCCGAGTGCCGTGAACACGGCGATCAACCCGGCGAAGACGATCGCCACGGACATAGGCCGTCGTAGCCCGCGGCTGTTCAACGCCTCGACCAGTGGGTTGAGGGCAAGGGTCAGGAAGAAAGCAACCACCAACAGGGTGATCACCGCGGTCAGCTGGCCCAGCGCCCTGAACAGGCCGTAGGCGACGAGGACGCCGAACGCTCCGACAAACCCAATGTAGAACGGCGACGTTCGGTTGAGCGGCCTTCCGGCCGTGCCGTAGTCGCGTCGTCCGTCGGGTTCGCGGGATCCGAGCGACAGGGCGTCTTGAAGGAGGTCGCGCTCAGGCTGCTCCTGCGTCTGGTTGCCACCGTCAGGCAGGTCAGGGCTCTGCTGCGCCATCCGGGTCGGTGCGTTGCTGGCGCGCAGGAGCTCACGTTGCCGTTGACGAAAGTCGGACCATCGTTTCAGCATCAGTGTTGACCTCCCGCGCCGAGCCTAATGGGCCGGTTCAGGCAGGCAGCACTGCCA
>JBDTMW010000027.1:0-13218 GCA_039934065.1 Actinomycetota bacterium
TCCCGGCATCCGGATGTGATGACACGCGCAGCCGTCTGCCCGCCTTGTCGCGGCCGAGCAACGTGCTCCCTTGTCGCGGCAGCGGCGAGACGTTCATCTCGTCAGTATGGGGCGCAAACGCATCGCCGAACCAGGGACTGCCAAAAGATCGCCCCACAAAGAATGGCTATTCGGGACGTTTGGGTGTGTAGTCCTGGTCTCCGCTGACAATGATGCGCACCGCTTCGTCGACGTCATCGGTGACGTGCAAGAGGTCGATGTCGGCCGGGCTGATGGTTCCCGTGGCCTCGGCGGTCTGACGCAGCCAGTCGAGCAGGCCCCCCCAGTACGCCGTGCCCATGAGCACCAGCGGGAAGGAGGTGACCTTGCGCGTCTGCACCAGTGTCACCGCCTCGAAGAGCTCGTCCAGGGTGCCGAAGCCGCCAGGCAGCACGATGAACCCCTGCGCGTACTTGACGAACATGGTCTTGCGGGCGAAGAAGTAGCGGAAGTTGACCCCGAGGTCGACAAAACGGTTCATGCCCTGTTCGAAAGGCAGCTCGATGCCGAGCCCGACGGAGGTGCCGCCAGCCTCGAGGGCTCCTTTGTTGGCAGCCTCCATCGACCCCGGTCCGCCCCCGGTGATGACCGCGTAGCCAGCGACGGACAGCGCCGTGCCGACCGCGACACCCATGGCGTAGTTGGGGTCATCCGGCTTGGTCCGCGCGGAGCCGAACACGCTCACGGCTGGGCCGAGCTCGGCCAGCGCGCCAAACCCCTCGACGAACTCGCTCTGGATCCGCAGCACCCGCCACGGGTCGGCATGCAGCCAGTCGGCTGGCCCTGCGTTGTCGAGCAGCCGCTGGTCTGCCGTGGTCGGAGGCACCTTGCTGCGTCGCAGCGTCACGGGGCCCGTGTGGTATTCGTAGTTCTTCTCGGTCACGGCCACCAATCTAATGGGGACGTCAGGCCAACCAGCGCAACAACGCGGCCTCCGCATCGGCCAGCTGCTGCACCGGGCAGTGCTCCAGGTCGTGGTGGGCCCAGTTCGGGTCCCCCGGACCGAAGTTCACCGCTGGGATCGACAGCTGCGAGAACAGGGCAACGTCGGTCCAGCCCTCCTTGGCCCGCACCGGTACCGCCAAGGCGTCGACGAACGCCCTGGCCGCCGTCAGCTGCAGCCCGGGCCGCGCGCCGTCCGCGCTGTCGGTCAGCACCACGGAATACCCGTCAAAAAGCTCGGACATGTGAGCCAGTGCCTGCTCGCCCGACTTGTTGGGCGCGAAGCGGTAGTTGACCGTGACCACACACTCGTCGGGAATGATGTTGCCGGCGATCCCACCCCGGATGCCGACCGCGCTCAGTGCCTCGTGGTACTCCAGCCCGTCCACCTCGATGGTCTGCGGCTCATAGGCCACCAACCGTCCCAGAATGGTCGCGGCCTCGTGGATCGCGTTGTGACCGTTCCAGGGGCGCGCCGAGTGGGCCGCCTTGCCCGTGGCCGTGACATCGACCCGCAGCGTGCCCTTGCAGCCACCCTCGACGGCGCCATCAGTCGGCTCGAGCAGCACTGCAAAGTCGGCTTGCAGCAGCTCGGGGCTGTTGCGCCTCACCCGCGCCAGGCCATTGCGCTCGATCTCGATCTCTTCGCAGTCGTAGAACACGAAGGTGATGTCTCGGCTCGGCTCCGACAGCTGAGCCGCCAGTCGCAGCTGAACAGCCAACCCGCCCTTCATGTCGCAGGTGCCACGACCGACCAGGTTGTCTCCGTCGCGGCGGGCCGGGAGGTTCGGCGGATCGGTCAGCGGAACGGTGTCCATGTGACCGGCCAGCAGGACACGCTCCGTGCGGCCAAGGTTGGTGCGAGCGATGATCGTGCGCCCGTCACGGGTCACCTCCAGGTGGCCCAGCCGCCGGAGGACAGCATCAATGGCGTCCGATATCTGCTGCTCGTCACCGCTCACCGACTCGATATCGCACAGTGCTGCTGTCAAGGTGACGACGTCGGTGTCCAGATCGAGGCGTGGCGTGGAAGGCATGCTAGGCAGCGTATCCGGCGGGTGCCCGCCGTCCGCGACAACTCACCTACGCTGGAGTCCATGACGAGCGAGCGCAGCGCATGGGGATACGGACTTGCCACGGTGACCGTGGGCGGTCAGGTGCTCGACGCATGGTTCCCCCGGCCGGCGCTCGGGCCAGCTGCGGCCCAGGATCCGTACGGCGCCCCCGCGGAGCTGGCCGCCGCAGCCAAGGAGGACCCTCGTCGTGGCGTTCGCGCACAGGTGGTTTATGTGGCGATCGACCTCGACGCAGCGCCCGCCGACGTCCCCGATGCCTACCTGCGTCTTCACCTGCTCTCGCACCGCCTGGTAAAACCCAACAGCATCAACCTGGAGGGGCTCTTCGGCGTGCTCAACACTGTCGTGTGGACGAGCGCCGGCCCTTGCTCGGTCGAGGACTTCGAACGCACCCGTATGCATCTGCGCGACTCCGGGCCGGTCCAGGTCTTCAGCGTTGACAAGTTCCCGCGGATGACCGACTACGTGGTGCCCAGCGGGGTCCGCATCGCCGATGCCGACCGGGTGCGCCTGGGCGCCTATCTGGCCGAAGGCACCACTGTGATGCACGAGGGCTTCGTCAACTTCAACGCCGGGACGTTGGGGACCTCCATGGTCGAGGGCCGGATCGTGCAGGGCGTCGTGGTGGGCGACGGCTCGGACATCGGCGGCGGCGCCTCCATCATGGGCACACTCTCCGGTGGTGGCACCGACCGGATCAGCATCGGCGAGCGCTGCCTGCTCGGCGCCGAGTCGGGGATCGGCATCTCCCTCGGCGACGACTGCGTGGTCGAGGCCGGGCTCTATGTCACTGCCGGCACCAAGGTCACGTTGCAGGACGGACAGGTGGTCAAGGCCAAGGAGCTCTCGGGGCGCTCGGGCCTGCTGTTCCTCCGGAACTCGGTGACCGGCACCGTCGAGGCCCGCTCACGCACCGGTAGCGGCATCACCTTGAACTCCGCCCTCCATGTCAACGACTGAGCAGCTGATCCCCGACATGACCATGACCCACGGTCGGCGTCGGCGCCGGTGGGTCGGGCGCCTCGTGCTTCTGATCATCGTGGCGGTAGTTGGCGTCGCCGGCTTCGTCGCCTACACCACATTCAGTACGAACTTCGGTCAGCCGTCATGTCGCGCGGTGGCACTCGGAAACGAGATCTCGTTCACCCCTGAGCAGAGCGCCAACGCTGCCACGATCACTGCCATCGCGCTCAAACGTGGCCTGCCCGCGCGTGCCGCCACCATCGCCAACGCCACGGCGATCCAGGAGTCCAAGCTGCGCAACATCCGGTTCGGCGACCGCGACTCCCTCGGGTTGTTCCAGCAGCGCCCCAGCCAGGGCTGGGGAACAGAGGCGCAGATCCTGGACCCCGTCTACGCGGCCAACAAGTTCTACGACGCCTTGACCAAGATCAGCGGCTATCAGGGCATGGAGATCACCAAAGTGGCCCAGATGGTCCAGCGAAGCGCGGCCCCGCAGGCCTACGCGGACCACGAGCAGGAGGGGCGCGTCCTCGCCTCGACCCTGGCCGGCCACTCACCCGGCGGCTTTGGCTGCCGGCTGAACGAAGCACAGGTCAGCACCCCGGCTGCGACCATCGCGGCACACCTGACGGCCGAGCTGGGGGTGCCGGCCACTGTGCAGGGAAAGACGATCCGGGTCACGGGCCGCAACGCCCAGCTGGCCTGGGCCGCAGGCTCCTGGGCGGTGGCCCATGCGGAGGCCGATGGCATCACCTCAGTCACCGTCGGCGACCGCGCATGGACCAGGGGGCGGGGGTCAGGAGCCTTGTCCTGGCACCCCGCCGGAGCGGCCCTCGCGGCGACGTCGGTGACCATCACCGGCCGTTGACGGTGCTCAGCGCCTGCTGATCGCCACGTACTTGCGCTGGGTGGGGCCGACGTAGACCTGACGCGGGCGGGCGATCTTCAGATCGGGATCTGCGATCATCTCTCGCCACTGGGCAATCCAGCCCGGCAGTCGTCCCAGGGCAAACAGCACGGTGAACATCTTGGGCGGGAACCCCATCGCCCGGTAGATCAGACCGGTGTAGAAGTCCACGTTCGGGTACAGCTTGCGCTCGATGAAGTAGGGGTCCGAGAGGGCCACCTGCTCGAGCCGGAAGGCGATGTCGAGCAGCTCGTCGCGCTGGCCGAGACTCTCAAGGAGCTGGTCGGCGGTCTTCTTGATGATCGCCGCGCGCGGGTCGTAGTTCTTGTAGACCCGGTGCCCGAAGCCCATCAGCTTGGCCCCGTTCTCCTTGTTCTTGACCTTGCGCACGAACTCGTCGACGTCACCGCCGTCGGCCTGGATCTGCTCAAGCATCGTGAGCACCGCCTGGTTGGCGCCGCCGTGCAGCGGCCCGAACAGGGCGTTGATGCCGGCCGAGACGGAGGCGAACAGGTTGGCATGCGAGGAACCGACCAGGCGCACTGTGGACGTGGAGCAGTTCTGCTCGTGGTCGGCGTGCAGGATCAGCAGCTGGTCGAGCGCCTTGACCATGATCGGGTCGGCGTCGTACGGCTCGGCCGGGAACCCGAACGTCATCCGCAGGAAGTTCTCCACCAGCGGCAGGGAGTTGTCTGGGTAAAGGAACGGCTGGCCGACGCTCTTCTTGTAGGCGTAGGCCGCGATGGTCGGCAGCTTGGCCATCAGGCGGACGGTCGAGATCTCGACCTGCTCAGGGTCGAACGGGTCGAGGCTGTCCTGGTAGAACGTCGAGAGGGCGGAGACCGCTGAAGACAGCACAGGCATGGGGTGAGCGTCGCGAGGGAAGCCCCCGAAGAAGCTTCTGAGGTCTTCGTGAAGCAGCGTGTGGCGCCGGATCCGCGCGTCGAAGTCGGCCAGCTCCTGGCCGGTCGGGAGCTCTCCGTAGATCAAGAGGTGCGAGGTCTCGAGGAAAGTGGATTTTTCGGCCAGCTTCTCGATCGGGTAGCCGCGGTACCGAAGAATGCCGGCATCCCCGTCGATGAAGGTGATCGCCGAGCGGCACGAGGCCGTATTGACGAAACCTGGATCGAGGGTGACCCGCCCAGTCTCCTTCAGAAGCTGTGATACGTCGTATCCGTCACTGCCCTCTGTGGCTTTGACCACGGGGCATGAAAGCTCTTTCTCACCGGTGCGCAGGATCGCGTCAGCTGTGTCGTTACTCATGAAGTAGTCGACCTCCTTGTTGACCGGCGCCATTGCCGGGTCGGGCACTTCGAGCGACGATACCCGAGGGGGTACTCCAGAGAAGAAACTGTGATTAGCGCCACGCGGCCAAGGCCCGACCAGACCCCTGAGCGGGTCACATTGGTCCTCTGGCCAGACGTCCCGCTGCCGCGTTGATGCGTTCATCGGTGGCGGTCAGGGAGATGCGCACGTGCCGGGCACCCTTCCTGCCATAGAAGCTGCCCGGCGCCACGAGGATGCCCAGCTCCGCCATCTCAGCGACCATGGACCAGTCGGTGGCAGGAGCGGCGCCGTCCTGTGTGGCCCACAGGTAGAGGCCGGCGTCGGAGTGCTCGATGCGATATCCGGCGCCCTCCAGGGCGGACCTGAGATGACCACGCCGGATGCCGTATCGCACCCTCTGAGCTGCCACATGAGCGTCATCGTTGAGGGCGGCGAGCATCGCCTGCTGGACCGGCCAAGGGACCATCATTCCCGCGTGCTTGCGGATCTCGAGCAGGCGGGCGACCAGGGCGGGGTCCCCGGCCACGAAGGCAGCCCGATAGCCGGCCATGCTGCTCTGTTTGCTCAACGAGTAGACCGCCAGCAGGCCCTCGTGACTGCCGCCTGACACCCGTGGGTCGAGGATGCTGGGCACGGCGCCCGGGGCAGGCAGACCCAGGGAGGTCCCGCCCTCGCCATCTCGCCAGTCCAGCTCGGCATAACACTCATCGCTGGCGACAACGACGCCGTGGTGCCGGGCCCAACGAACGACCTTGGCGAGGTCCGCATGGCCAAGGACCTGCCCGGTGGGGTTGCTGGGGCTGTTGACCCACAACAGTTTTGGTCTCGCCTCGGAGGTGATGGGGCCCAGACCGGTCAGGTCGTCCATCGGCTGCGGCGACGCGCCTGCGAGACGCGCCCCCACGTCATACGTCGGGTAGGCAACGGCCGGGATCACCACCACGTCCCCGGGGCCGGCGCCGAGCAACGTCGGCAGCCAGGCCACCAGCTCTTTGCTGCCGATCGTCGGCAGGACACCGTCGGGGTTCACATCCGGAACGCCGCGACGGCGTGCGAACCAGGTCGCCACGGCCTCCCGAAGGGCCACGGTGCCCCATGTCTGGGGGTAGCCGTGGGCATCGGCCGCGGCCGTCAGGGCAGCTTTGACGACATCCGGAGTGGGGTCCACCGGCGTGCCGACCGAGAGGTCGACCAGCCCACCGGTATGAGAACTCGCCCGCTCCTTGTACGGAGCGAGCGAGTCCCATGGAAAGTCCGGAAGGCTATCCATCGTTGGTTGCGGTGATGACCGGCTGGCTCTACTCCTCGTGCGCCTGCGGCGGCAGTGCCATGATCAGCGGGTGGTCCTTGGCGATCTTGCCGAGCTTGGCGGCGCCACCGGGGCTACCGAGGTCGTCGAAGAACTCGACGTTGGCCTTGTAGTAGTCCTTCCACTGCTCGGGTGTGTCGTCTTCGTAGAAAATGGCCTCGACGGGGCAGACCGGCTCGCAGGCGCCGCAGTCGACGCACTCGTCGGGGTGGATGTAGAGCGAGCGCTCACCTTCGTAGATGCAGTCGACCGGGCATTCCTCGATGCAGGCCTTGTCCTTGACGTCGACACAAGGCTGGGCGATGACATAGGTCATGGTGGACGATCCTCCTGGGCGCGGCTTGCGGTATAGGACCTATTATGCCGAGTCCGCAGACTGGGCAGCTACCAGGGTCCAAACGAACCCCGTCTGCCGGTCCAGTCACCGAACCGAAAGCCGCGCGATGACCGTGTCAGATCCAGTTGATGGCCTCCGTGCAGGGATGCGCGCCGTGGTTCGCCACCGGATCGATCATGGCGTCACAGATGCGCTGGGCGACGTCGTGGCGATCGACCCTGAAACGATCTCAGTGCGTACCCGCCTCGGAGTGGTGACGGTCGAGCGGGTGGCAGTCGTGGCCGCCAAGGAGGTCCCGCCAAAACCCACCCGCCGGGGCGCCTCGCACCTGGCGATATCCATGGAGGGTCTGGAGCGGATTATGGCCGATGGGTGGCCACCGGTGGAACGCGCAGAACTGGGCGGATGGCTCCTGCGGGCTGCAGGCGGATTCACTGGCAGAGCCAATTCGGTTCTGCCGCTTGGCAATCCGGGCGTGCCGCTGTCCGAGGCTGTGGAGCGCTGCGAGAGCTGGTACGACGAGCGGGGGTTGCGGCACCTGTTCTGCCTGTTTGGCCCGGCGGGGTTCCGTGCCGCCGACGACCCGTTGGGCGTCATACTGCTCGGTCGCGACTACGAGCAGTTCAACCGCGCCCTGGTCCTGACTGCGGCCACCGCCATCCTTCCGTCGGAGACCGCGCCCACCTCAGGCGCGCGCATACTGCTTGAGTCTGCGCCCTCGCAGCGCTGGTGGGATGCTTGGTCCGCCGGGGACGCACGGGTCGCTCCAGCGGACGAAGCCGACGTGGCACCTTCCGTGGCCCGGACCGTGATGACGAGCTCACCCGACCAGCTGTTCGCGTCGCTGGAGGTGGAGGGTGCCGTCATCGGCGTCGCCCGTGTTGCCTTCGCCCAGGCATGGGCCGGGGTCTTCGCCCTTCGCGTTGAGCCGGAACATCGGCGCAGAGGTATCGCCATCCAGCTCATGGGCGCGCTTGCCGACGCGTCACGCGCACGCGGCATACGGTCCATGTATCTGCAGGTGACAGAGGACAACCCAGCCGCGCGGGGGCTCTACGGACGGCTCGGTTTCAGCGTCCACCATGAGTACTTCTATCTCGGCAGATGATCGACTAGCCCGCCGAGGGGTTCGTACACGTCACGCTGTCTTCAGGGATGTAGTGGGTCTTGAACGTCGAGGTCTTGACCTGGACGCCGTTCTTCTTGAAAACCCGGGTCACCGTTACGTCGAAGCCTGCATTCGGCGCCTGCGGCACGCAGCCCGGGCGAGCGTCAACGATGGTCTTGGGTTGCACCACATTGCGCCTGGGTCCCTTGACTGCCTCGATGTCCCACGTCTTCGTGCCGAAGAAGGTCACAGTGATGTCGTCGCCCTTTACCTGCGCATCGACAAGGATCCCGAATCCCGTGTCGTTGGTCCACTTCTGGTCGACGTCTGGCCAGGACAACGTGGCCTCACGACCCTCGGGGTAACGCGCGATGTAGAACGAGTGCGGGGTGTGGCCCTCGATCCTGACCCCGGAGAAGAAGGCCGCGTTGAAGGTGGTCGTTGAGACCTGCGAGACACCACCTCCGTAGGCCCTCTCCAGACGGCCGGCATAGATGACGGGGGCCTGTTGGTAGCCCTTGGCCGGGGTCCGCTCCCCCAGGATGGCGTTGAGGCTGAACAGGGCACCGGGTCGCACCACCGTGCCGTTCAGGACCCCGCTCGCAATCTTGATGTTGTTGGTGCGCGGCGGGTTGTAGGGGAAGTGCGTGGTGAAGGTCGAGATCACCTCCTTGATCCCCCATCCCTGAGCCGTCGCGGTGGTCACCTTGGGCTGGGTCGAGAGCATCGTGATCGAGGCGGTGCGCGTCGTCGACGTCAGTGCGGTGAGGAACACGGCCGGAGCGCGCGATACGTCGATCTTCGTTCCGACCACCGCGGGCACAACCCGCGGCGCACCCGCGACCACGCGCACGGTCGCATCGACCGGGGCCCGCTCGGCATGGGGAGCGGCCACCTGGATAACCGACACGAGCTTGGCCGCGTCGATGGTCGGCTGAAGCACCCCCACGCCGTCGGCGACCATGGACAGCACGGGAGCGAACTGTGCTGGTTGGAGCATCACAGGAGTCTGGCTCACCTGGAGCCTGACGGATCCTGACATGGCGGGGATGGCGAACTCCGTTGCGGCACGGTTGATCTCATCCGCCGAGACCTCCGGTTTGGTGAGGGTGATGACGGCCTCGACGTCCTGTTGCCCCGGCCACCGGGACGCGATTTCGTCGCTGGTCTCTCGGACGTTGACTGCCTGTCCGACCACGGAGCTGATGACCGTCGTCTTGCCGCCCGTGAAGGTGATGGAGCCCTCCACGACCGGAGAGTCGATGGCGTGTGCCGATTCGGTCACAGCTGCCGTGAGCTTGGTGCGGTCGACGCGGATCTTCAGGGGTTCGTCCGTGCCTCCCGTGAGGTGCGCCCACATCTGCGCCGGGTCCAACGTGAACCCGGTCAGCTCCGAGAGGGTGGCCTCCAGGTCGACCTCCAGCCCGGCAGCGCCGGGATCGATCTCGACCGTGTGTGGGGGAGCTTGGAGACGTATCGGCCGGGAGGCTCTGGAGGCCAGAACGCGTTTGAGAGTGACGGTGGCCTCAACGGGTGTCATGCCGCCGATCGCGATCCGGCCGACAGTGGTGCTGGACGGCACGTGACGACTCAGGAAGGCCGCCAGCCCGCAGTACACGCCACCCAGGACGAGCACGGCCACAACCAGGCGCACGATCGGCTGACGGGCTCTCACTGGTTGCCACCCGATCGTTCTTGATTCCCTGCGGGCATAGCACTCGTCCTCATGTCAACGTCTCGTACCGGCCGCGGTAGTAAAGAAGCGCCTCGCCGGGATGCGCGGAGGTGGTCACTGAAACGACCTCGCCCACCACGATGCTGTGATCGCCGGCCTGATGGATCGCGGTGGTACGGCACTCGAACGTCGAGAGCGCGTTGTCGAGCAAGGCCACCCCGGTCTGCGGCCCGCTGTGGTGGGGCAGGCGATCGAGCTGAGCGTGAAGCGGTCTTCCGCGTGTCGCCAGCCAGTCGGCGACCGCCCTGTCGTTGCCGGCCAACACGCTGACCCCCCATACACCCGACTCGACCACTGCGTCATGGAAGCGTGCCTCACGTTCGACACAGACGAGCAGGAGCAAGGGTTCGAGTGACACGGAGGTCAGGGCACTAGCGGTCATCGCATGGTCAAGATCGCGGACGCGGGTGGTGAGCACCGTGACGCCCGTCGCGAAGCGGCTCATCGCCCGCCGGAACAGGTCAACGTCCGGGGTGTCCTGGGGATCAGGGACGTTCGGAGTATCCGCGGTCATCCGGGATCCTGGAAGCCGGTCAGCAGATCCGTATGGCGCGGTGCGCCAGGTACTCCGGGCACCAGGCGGCCGGCCACGGGATCGAACCGCGCGAAACCCTCGCGGCCGGAGAGACGGGTTGCGATGTGGTTGGACAACACGTAGTAGCCCCCGCAGACCGTGACCTGGGTCTTGTGCTCGGCCAGCGCACGGCTCTGGGTCTCGGCCAGAGCCGGTTCATCGACGACGTGCGTGACGACCTCGTCATCGACCACCGACGGCGGGTATGGCGCATTCTGCTGCAGGACAGTGTGGTTCGAGTCGATCGACGCCACTCGGTCGAGCAGCCACCCCCGGTCCTGCGTTGCCCAGCTTTGCGGAGTGAGGATGCAGTAGACCGCTGGCACGGCCGCGCCCTTGGCTGGGGACGCGGTTGCCGCGCCGGATCCGGCTTCCACCTCGCTGTCCCTCTCGTTCTCACCCGACAGTGCCATGAGAGCCGACATGGTCACTCGATGGGTTTGGATGTGGTCCGGATGGGCATAGCCGCCCTGCTGGTCGTACGTCACGACCACGTCAGGCCGCAGCGTCCGGATGTGGGTGGCCACCATGACAGCGGCCTCGTCGACGTCGGCGAGCGCGAACGCGTCCGGATGTTGTGCATTCGCACTGTCGGCCATTCCTGAGTCGCGATAGCGCGACGCAGTTCCCCGCGCCGGATCTTCACCCAGCACCGAGTGCTCGACCCCCAGCAGTGCCATAGCCGCTCGCAGCTCTTCACGGCGTCTGGTTCCGAGCGTGTCGTCGCCGGCGGAGCCAAGATGGGCCAGCTCAGGGGGGATCACCTCACCCTCCTCGCCGAGAGTGCACGTGAGCAGGTGTACGTCGTGTCCCAGCCCGGCGTAGGCAGCCATCGTGATCCCCGTCGTCAACGTCTCGTCGTCGGGGTGGGCGTGGACGAACAACAGCCTGGCGCGCCCAGGCGCCGCTGCGACCGCGAGAGACCCTGTCATCGGCCGGCCTCGGGATCCGTGTCGAGCGCAGCAAGGTCGACCGTGGCAGCCAACGCTGGGTTGTCGATGTAGTTCTTGACGCCTGCGCCGTGCACGAACACGTACTTCTGGTTGCTCAGGGCGATCGCGGCCACCTGCGTTGCGAGCTGCATGTCCAGGTCTCCCCACGACTTCTCGCGTCGGGACGCATCGGCAATCTTCGCGACGGCGTCGATCTTGGCGTTGAAGGCAGGGTCAGCGAACCGACCGTAGTCCTGACCTGAGGAGCTCGGGGTGAGGTTCTGACGACTGTCGAAGAGCGAAGGGATCACGCTGGAGCCCGAGGGCCACTCCGCGGACCCCACCGCCCACATCACGTCGTAACGACGACTGTTCTGGACCGCCGCGATCGTCGTGAAGTAGTCGTTCTCAAGGCCCTCGAGGGTGACCGAGAAGCCGGCGTCCTGCCACCCCTGTTGCAGCGCCGCCATCGCCTTGTCCGCGATGGTGCCCGATCGGTAGGCCACCGTGATACTCACCGGCAGGGCAAGTCCCGATGCCTCGAGCAGGCCGCGCGCCCGCGCGGCATCCCCTCGGGGCGGGACACCGAGAGGATTGGAGTCGTTGTAGGCAGGCAGGGACTTGTTGATCATCGAGTGGGTCGCCTCGGCTGCGGTCTCACCGCCAAGAGCCGTGACGTAGGCCTCGCGGTTGGTCCCAACCGCCAAGGCCTGTCGGACCTTGAGGTTGGCCATCGCCGGCCGGCTGAAGTTGGGCAACAGATAGTCGACGAACGGCGCCCGGGGATTGGTCGACAGGGCCTTGATCGGCGGAGTGGACATGATGTTGTGCTGCAACACCGGCGGTGCAGAGTCCCCCGCTATCGCGAAGGGGTCAGAGGTCGTGTTGGGGCCCGCGTCGGCGTTCGCCATGATGGTGCTGATCGCCGCCTCGACCGTGACCCCCTCCTGGTAGACGATCTGCAGTGGGCGTGCCTTGCGGATCGGGTCTGTCGCGGCGTCCCAGTGCGTGTTGCGAACGAAGGTCGCGCCCGTACCTGGCGTCCACGCGGTCTTGAGCATGTATGGGCCGTTGGAGAAGATCTCGGTAGCCGACTTGGCGCCGCGGTCCTTGTCCGCTCGCACCGGGCCAAAGGCCGACAGAGCCACCACCTGGTTGAAGTCCGGGACGGGCCTGGCCAGCTTGAATGTCATCGACAGACCTGAGCAGGTCACCGCCTTGTCGAACTCAGCTTGTCCCGTCTTGAGATAAGGCCCGGCGTAGGTGCTGGATCCATCGGTGTTGCGCGGCACGTCAAGCATGGCCAGCGCGTTGGCCGAGCCGCCGGTGATCTGGGTGGTGGCGAAGGTGCGTGAGATGCCGTACTTCACGTCGGCACAGGTCACGGGCTTGCCGTCCTGCCAGGAGGCGTCGGGGCGCAGAGTGAAACGCCACACCATCCCCCCTGCCGAGGGCGTCCCCGTGTCAGTGGCCAGGTCGGGTGACAGCTCCGGCAGAGTGTCAACGTGGGTCGCCGGTGCCCACGCCGTCAGGGTGCGCGCGAAGACCCGACCCGCGAAAGCCATGTCGGCACCGACAGCCAGCCGTTGGGGGTCCCAGGCTGCGATGGGGCCGAGCCGCAGGAT
Organism: Actinomycetota bacterium; assembly: GCA_039934065.1. GTDB lineage: Bacteria > Actinomycetota > Actinomycetes > Actinomycetales > Dermatophilaceae > UBA4719. The sequence continues at coordinate 12,835 of JBDTMW010000027.1, forward strand.
GGAAAGCGTCGCACCTCTCGCGCGGGCATCGGCTGTCGTGGGCTTCACATCAGAGGGCGCCTGCGGGGAACACGACGCGGTCACGAGAACGACGCCAATGCTCAACGCAAGAGCGGCGCTGTATCTTCTGGCGGGCATCTGCTGGTGACTCCTCGTGTGCACGGGCGATGGAACGCACGCCAAACGCGTCTCGGCGCAAGACGACGGTACGCCGCCCGGATAGTCCCTCCGCTGGCTCTCAGGACTTGGCGGCAGTCTTGGCCCTGGCTGCGGTGCGCGCGCGCTCGTTCTGCGGTAGCACCAGCTTGCGGATACGCACCGCGTCAGGGGTGACCTCGACGCACTCGTCCTCGCGGCAGAACTCCAGGGCCTGCTCCAGGCTCA
>JBDTMW010000028.1:0-13067 GCA_039934065.1 Actinomycetota bacterium
GCCTCGGCCGCCTTGATCTTGGTGGTGAGCTGATGGGGGGTCAGGACCTCAGCGTCGACCACCGAGGGGGAGGGCTTGGCATCCGCGTTCGCGGGTGCGGCGGACAGGGCCAGACTGCTGACCATCAAGGCCAGTGCTACGGCAAGAATCGGCAGGGGATGCGTGTTCCCACCGTGTCCGACAAACCGGCTCTTAACCAAAGCCTCCGCCTGGAAGTCCCTGAGCGGTCCCTGTGTGTGTGGGTCCGCATCTTCCTCGAATTCTAGGAACCGCCTTAACAGCCCGCAGGTGGTCCACTCAAATATGGCCGAACGGACGAGGACACAAGGAACTACGTGGTCGGGCGTACCAGTCGTGACTGGCGGTATGCCGCCAAGACCGCTCTGGGAACTCGAACGTCTGTCCGTTCGGACATCATCACCGGCGTGGGTCGTTCTGGTGGCTAAAAGTTCGCCGATAATCTACATTATGTCAACTTGCTCGTATTTCAGGTAGCACCTGCCACGGCGCGCACTCCCCTAGGAACCGCCAGGGGCAGGTGCGCCGCCAGGACCACCAAAGCCAGGCGGTGGTCCGCCTTGACCACCATGACCTCCAGGACCTCCAGGACCTCCAGGACCTATCGTTCCCGGGCCACCGAGACCTGGGCCACCGAGACCTCCGGCGGCCAGATCCGGGTAGGACCACGCAGCCACGCCGATCAGCACGGCCACCAGGACGATGGGCAGCCAGCGCGGTAGCTGTGCCATCAGCCATGCCGCCAGCAGGCTGATCAGGCCTATGGCCGGCAGGTAGAACCTGATCAGCTGGATGCCGCTGCCGGGCATGCCGGCAGATCGCGCCGTCCAGTCATAGGTGGCGTACAGGCCCCAGATACCGATCCAGCCGGTAGCCAGGACTGCCCCGACGACCGCGTCACGCCGATAACTCGCACGGCGGCCGGGCTCGATCCCCTCTCGGCGGGAGCCCACCGCGCGTACCGCCAGCCACCCCAGGGCGCCCAACGCCGGAACCATCATCGGCATGCTCCTCAGCAGCGGTGAGGTCAGGTTCTGCAGGTTGGGGATCACCGAGCCGAGACTGAACGTGACCACGCCGGATGAGTACCCCGTCTTCAGTGCGCTTCCGTACACCAGGTGGTCGAACACGAGGACCCCCGCGATCATCGCGGCCACCGAACTGAGCCACCAGCCGACCGCGCGCAGAGGCAGGGCGGCGCGGCGGAGTACGAGGAGCACCGCGAGGACGGCCACAGCAAGCAGGACCACGTTGGTGTAGCGGACCAGGACCGCGGCATCCAGTGCCACGAACGCCAGCAGGCCGATCAGGGTGCGCAGCCGTACCGTCCGCTCCGTGCTGAGCATCGCCCACAGCAGCGCTCCCGCGCCGGCCGCGATCAGGGACGCGTCGGTGAACGTGGGCATCGTGGCTCGCCACGCGAAGGCCAGCGCTGCTCCAGAGCTGCAGAACAGGACCACCGCCCAGGTGCCACCCCAGCGCCCGAGCCAGCGGCGGGCGCCGAAGAACAGGCCCAGACAACCCAGCGCGCCGTAGAACAACGGGGCCACTCGAAGCAGCCCTAGCGCCTGGAACGGGGCGGCCAGGAACGGGTAGCCAGGGTTCTTCTCGCTGATCCACGAGCCGCCGGTCGTCTGCACCCACTGGGCAATGCCCTGTCCCCCACCGCTGCTCAGCTGTTGCAGCAACGCCTGGTATTCCGCGTTTGTCAGGCTCAGCGCATGTCCCTGGGTCAGCGCAACGATCGACGCCCGGTACGCGTAGTCGTCCGGCTCGAGCAGCTGGGCCGATCTCGTCAGTACCGCCACGCACCACGCGACGAAGGCCAGCACCGCCACCAGCACCTCGCCCCGACCGAACCGGCCTGGTGGACCGTCTTTCGCCGGGTCGAGAGCCTGTGCGGCCCCCTCGCGGCTGGTCAACGGCAGTTCCTCTGTCACGCCCATATGCCGATCATGGCCGCAGTGCGTGGGAGGTACCTGTGAGATCTCTGGGAGGGATCTGAGCATGTGAACGCGGCCAGATGAGCACGAGGGTGACTACCACCACAGCCCAGGCGAGATGGATCGCACCGACCGCCTCCTGGTGGGCGAACCACCAGTGAGTCAGGCCGGTGGTTGTCTGCAGTGCATGCGGGATGTCCGTGAAGCCTTTGACGAACGGCTGCCAGAAGACGACGACGGTGACCAACGTGGTCCACGGGATGGTCCAGCGAGTGCCGAGCAGGTCGAAGACCACGGCGGCGAACGCGGCGCTGCCGATGTAGTAGGCGTTGTCCTTGGGGTCCAGGGCCAGTCGCACCGCGACGGAGACGAGCAGCACTCCCGGTAAGCCCCTGGTGAGGACGGCCGCGAAGGCCGCCGCGGGCGAGAGAAGCAGCTGGGCCGTCCGTCCCCACGGCGGTACGTACAGGCCTCGTGCGCCCAAGGCGTGAAGTCCCGATGCAGGTGACAAACCGACTGGCGGATGCAAGGCGCCCAGAGTGCGCGGGTTGGCGAGGAGGAAGGGAGCCCATGCCAACGCAGTTCCCGCGGCCGCCGTCGCTGCTGCGCGGATCCGGCTCCTGGGCAGGGCGAGCAGCAAGGGCAGGAACCCGACTGCCCATGGCTTCGCCGCGATGGCCAGGGCGAGCGCTGCGCCGGCCAGGACGGGCCGGTCCGCGGAGACCGCCCGCAGCGCCACGATGGCGAAGATCATGGCCAGGACGTCATCGAGGTGCCCCCACCGGACAGAGAGGACTGTCCATGCCGGGATGAGGACAATGGCCGCGATGAGCATCCGGCGGCTTCTTCGGGCCGGGGCCACCAACGGCGCCAGCGCTGCCATCAGAAGCGGTCCGGCTGCAGTCATCGCGATCAGGGCCAGGCTCTTGCCAGCGTTGGCGGGTAGAGGGGCCAGCGAAGCGGCAACGACCAGCGACAGTGGGCCGGTCTGCAGCCACGGGGCGTCGGCGAAGAGGTTGAGGCCGGAGCCGTGCAGAAGCAGGTTGGCGCCGTCAACTGAGAAGTGCCACGACACGCCGGAGTCGGGCCACATCCGCCACGTCCACCACAGGGTCCAGACAGCCACGATTGTCGACGAGATCACGACCTTCAGCGTCCTACGGCCTTGCGCCATCTGGCGCACTCTGTCGTATGTTTTCAACCGCCCCACATCTCCCCCAGGGCCGAGACGACCTTCCAGTCCCGGCTGGTCGCCACCACTCCCCCGCGCTCGATCCGCGCATTGGTGAGCTTCGCCTGGTGTGATGGATGGGCCAGCCACAGGTAGATCTCACGGTCGTTGACGTGCGCCCGCTCCCCCGGGACATCCCAGCGGTTCATCGTCGCGACGAGCGCGTCATCCGGATCCTGCTTGAGGAAAGTGACATAACGTCGCGCACTCCCCCTCGGCAGCGTCACCAGCGGAGACTCCAAGCCCATCCCGTATGCCGTCACCCCGGCAAGCTGCGAGGGCGTCCGGACGATCGTCCTGACCGTGAACCCGCAGAGCTCCTCCAGCGCCTTCTCGACGGCAAGCTCAACCTCGGCCACGGATCGCCGGCCCGAGGTGAGGCGCAGGTTGCCACTTTGGATGTAGGTCTCGACCTCACCAAAACCGCTGTCTGACAGGCCTGTTCGCAGTTCAGCCATCTTGAAGAAACGGCCGCCGACGTTCATCGCCCGCAGGAACGCGATGTAGGTCGCCATCAGATCTCGAACGTCCCGCGTCCAACCTCGCGCACAGCGCCGCTGACGAAGACCACGCCATCGTCGTCCACGGAGAGGTCGAGGACCGAGGGGCGCTGAATCGCACTCCCCTGGTGGATCCGGCGACGAATGCCCTTCTGTCCGTTGGCCACGAACCAGCCGCCCAGGTTGGCGCATGCAGACCCGGTAGCCGGGTCTTCGATCGCCGCGTTGTCCTGGACGAAGAAGAACCTTGACTCGATGGTCTCTGGGCCGGTCGGCGCCCAGATGTACATCAGCGCCTCGCCCTCGGCCCCGGTGCCGAACTCCCGCAGCAGACGGGGGTCGGCCTGGGCCGCCCTGACGTCGTCGGCCGACCGGAGCGGGACGACCAGCTGCTCGACGCCGACGTTCACCCAGAGAGGTGGTGCGGCGATGGTGCTCGGCGACAACCCAACGGTGCGGGCCAGGTTCTCGCCCGACACGGCGACTTCCCTGGTTGTCGGGGCATTGGCGCGAAGAGTCCAGGTACTTCCGTCAGCAGCGACCGCGATGTCTCCGGCCGGCATACGAAGGACGACTGCGTCCCCGGTGTCGAGCAGCTCACGTACGACGTGCGCCGTGCCCAGCGTGGGATGCCCGGCAAAGGGCATCTCGAAGTTGGGTGTGAAGATACGCACCGACGCTGTGGCTCCGCCTTCCCCGGGCGTCATGAAGGTCGTCTCGGAGAGGTTGAGCTGACGTGCCAGGTCATGCATGAGCTGGTCCGAGAGGTCGCTGGCATCCTCGAACACACATAGCGGGTTGCCGGAGAACGGGTTGTCACCGTCGGTGAAGACGTTCAGGATGCGGTAGTTCAGCTTCATGGGAGGTCAGTCCTCGATGCGGGTTGCGACGGGAGTGCCCAGCTCCACGGTCCGGCTGACGGTGCAGAGACGGTCATGGGACCTCTTCACGGCGTCGGGCAGGAGATCACGGGCGGCGTCCCCACCCTCGCCTTCTGGGAACTTCAGCCGGAAGGTCACGGACAGCTCATCCATCCGGTTGCCGTCCGCGTCGCGTACCTTCTCGGCGTCGACCTGAACCACGAAGGACTCCGGCTCGGCCCGACGGGTCGTGAGGACATCGACGTCGACCGCAGTGCACCCGCCAATGGCAGCAAGAAACAGCTCGACCGGCGTGAATTCATCGACGTCGCCCGTGCCGAAGTCGAGAACGCCACCTCGACCGTTGACCGCGGTGTAGCGGCCAGCCGAGGTGCGCGTGATGGTGACTGTGCGATGCGGGTCAGCAGACATGCCGTTAGCCTGCCAGAGTGACGCCCACAGGCCTTGGCCAGGACCAGCCACACGGTTCCCTGGTGCTGCTGCGCCATGGCGAGACCGACTGGTCCAGGTCCGGGCGGCATACCGGCCGCACCGACATCGCCTTGACCGCTCGCGGGGAACAGCTGGGCGCGCGGACCGGCGAGCTGCTCAAGGGATACGCGTTCTCTCTCGTCCTCACCTCTCCACTCCAGCGTGCACGTCACACGGCAAGGATCGCTGGACTTGCCGATGCCGAGATCGATGACGACCTGATGGAGTGGGACTACGGCGGCTATGAGGGCTTGACCTCGACCGAGATCAGCGATCGCGTGGGGCACCCCTGGACGGTCTTTGGCGACGGTGTCATACCCGGAGCGACACCGGGCGAGAGCATCGAGGAGGTGGCAGCGCGGTGCCGCAAGGTCATTGACCGAGCCGTGCCTTTCCTGGCCACCGGCGACGTGGCACTGGTCGGCCATGGTCACTGCCTGCGGATCTTGGCGACCGTGTTCCTTCGTCAGGAGCCGCGCTTCGGCTTACAGATCCTGCTGGATGCCGGGTCCGTCAGCGTCCTGCGAACGGAGCGTGACACTCCGGTTATCCAGTCCTGGAACCGGGTCGTCCAGTAGCGATCACGTCCCCCCGCGCGTCGGGTGTGTCGCGAGCCATGACCGGTGAAGCCCGTCCGAGACGCCGCCGCCCTCTGAGGGCGGCGGCGTCGTCATAGCGGCTGTGACTCGAAGGCTCAGTCCTCGAACGCCTCCGGCGGCGGGCAGGTGCAGACCAGGTTGCGGTCGCCATACGACTCGTCGAGGCGACGCACCGGCGGCCAGTACTTCGACAGCCTGTCCACGCCTGCAGGGAACGCGGCGAGCTTGCGGTCGTAGGGGTGGTCCCACTCTTCGACCAGGCAGGCTGCCGTGTGCGGGGCATGGTGCAGCACGCTGTCGGTGGCTGAGACCTCGCCGCGGGCCACCTGGTCGATCTCGCCGCGGATGGCGATCATCGCGTCGCAGAAGCGGTCGATCTCGGTGAGGTCCTCGCTCTCGGTCGGCTCAACCATGAGCGTGCCGGCGACCGGGAAGGACATCGTCGGCGAGTGGAACCCGTAGTCGATGAGCCGCTTGGCGACATCGCTCACAGACACTCCTGTGTCGTCCGTGATCCCGCGAAGGTCGAGGATGCACTCGTGCGCCACGATCCCTTCGTTGCCGGAGTACAGCACCGGGTAGTAGTCACGAAGTCGGGCGGCGATGTAGTTGGCCGACAAGATGGCGACCTGCGTTGCGCGGGTCAGCCCGGCACCGCCCATGAGCCGAACGTAGGCCCACGAGATCGGCAGGATGCTCGCCGAACCGTATGGAGCTCCCGAGACCGGGCCCACGCCCGTGGCGGGTCCGGCTTCCGGGGCCAGGGGGTGGTTGGGGAGATATGGCGCAAGGTGGTTGCGCACAGCCACCGGGCCGACCCCGGGGCCGCCGCCACCGTGCGGGATGGCGAACGTCTTGTGCAGGTTCAGGTGGGACACGTCGCCGCCGAACTTGCCCGGCTGCGCGACGCCGATCAACGCGTTGAGGTTGGCTCCGTCGACGTAGACCTGGCCACCGGCCTCGTGGACGAGCTCGCACAGCTCGGTGATGGTGTCCTCGAAGACCCCGTGGGTCGAGGGGTAGGTCACCATGATCGCAGCGAGGTTGTCGCGGTGCGTCGCAACCTTGTCCCGCAGATCGTCCATCTCGATCTCGCCGGTCCCTGCGGTCTTGACCACCACGACCTTGAGCCCGGCCATGGCAGCGCTGGCCGCGTTCGTGCCGTGCGCCGAAGCGGGGATCAGGCAGACGTTGCGGGCCGACTGGCCCTCAGCCTCCTGATAGGCGCGGATGGCGAGCAGTCCGGTCAGCTCGCCTTGTGAGCCCGCGTTGGGCTGGAGGGTCACGGCGTCGTAGCCGGTGATCTCGCACAGCCAGGCCTCGAGGTCCTTGACCACGGACCGAATTCCCTCGGTCTGGGTTGTCGGGGCGAACGGATGCAGATTGGCGAACTCGGGCCAGGAAACCGGCTCCATCTCGGTCGTGGCGTTCAGCTTCATCGTGCAGGACCCGAGCGGAATCATGCCCCGGTCGAGGGCGTAGTCCCGATCGGAGAGCCGGCGCAGATAGCGCAGCATCGCGGTCTCGCTGTGGTGGCTGTGGAACACCGGGTGGGTCAGGTAGTCCGACTCACGAATCAGCGCCAACGGCCAGCTGAGCGTCTCCGCGGCGGCGACAGCCGGCAGTCCGGCCACTCCGAACGCGGCCCACACCGCGGACAGGTCGTCCAGGCCGGTGGTCTCGTCAGTGCTCACCGAGACATGATCGACGTCGACCTGCCAGAGGTTGACCCCACGAGCCGCGGCCTCGGCAGTGACCTCGGCGGCACGACCCGCCACGCGAACCGTGATGGTGTCGAAGAAGTGCTGGGTCGCGACCTCGATCCCGCCATCGCGCAGACCCTGGGCCAACGCCTCGGCATGACCATGAACCTGTCGGGCGATCCGGGCCAGGCCAGCAGGTCCGTGGTACACGGCATACATGGCGGCCATGACGGCCAGGAGCACCTGGGCGGTGCAGATGTTGGAGGTGGCCTTCTCGCGGCGGATGTGCTGCTCACGGGTCTGCAGGGCGAGACGGTATGCCGGGTGGCCGTCAGCGTCGATGCTGACTCCGACGAGGCGGCCTGGCATGGTTCGCTCAAGTCCGGCGCGGACCGACATGAAGCCCGCGTGCGGGCCGCCGAAGCCCATCGGCACGCCGAAACGCTGGCTGCTTCCGACAGCGACGTCGGCGCCCCACTCCCCCGGAGGCGTGGCGAGGGTCAGCGCAAGCAGGTCGGCTGCAGCGGTGACCAGTGCGCCCACCTCATGTGCGGCGCTGGCCAGAGCCGACCAGTCACGCAGCTCACCATCGGCGCCGGGGTACTGCACGATGACACCGAAGACAGCCTTGCCACCGGACACAGCGGTCAGTGCCTCGGCCGTGGTGACACCGCTCAGGTCGGCGACGATGATGCCCAGGCCGAGAGGCTTGGCGCGAGTCTGCATGACGGCGATCGACTGGGGGAACACATGTTCGTCAACGATCAGGACAGCATCCGCTGCTGACTTGCTCGCACGACGCATCAGCGCCATGGCCTCAGCGGCTGCGGTGCTCTCATCCAGCAGTGAGGCACTGGCGATCTGTAGACCGGTGAGCTCGATGATGACTGTCTGGAAGTTGACCAGGGCTTCGAGCCGGCCCTGGGAGATCTCCGGCTGGTACGGCGTGTAGGCGGTGTACCACGCCGGGCTCTCGAACACGTTGCGCCGGATCACCGCCGGGGTGACCGTGCCGTAGTAACCCAGGCCGATCATCTGCGTCAGCAGCGTGTTGCGAGAGGCCAGGGCGCGCAGCTCCTCAACGACGGCCTGCTCGGTGGGTGCCGCTTCGAGGCGAAGTGCCCGCTCGCTGCGGATAACGCCCGGCATCGCCGTGTCGAGCATCGCCTCCAGACTGGGCTGGCCGACGACCTTGAGCATGGCCGCGACGTCGTCGTGGTCGGGACCGATGTGCCGGGAGATGAAGTCCGGCTCGGTCGAAAGGGTCGGGTCAATGGCAGGGGTCGGGTCAGTGGTCATCGAGGCTCCTCACGCGGGCGGCAGCAATCTGCCGTGAGCGGTCACGGACCTCCCCGCCTGTCGCCTTGGGCTGGCTTCAAGCTGCCTGCCCGTGCGGTCCTGGCGCCTGAGAGGTTCCGGGGAGGTTTGCCCCTTCGGCGCCCCGCCACTATGTGTCCCCAACCGGGGATCTCGCATGGCACGGGGACTCTCCCGCACGGGGTAAACGGCGACGTCAGATTAGCACCCGGGCAATACCGTCGAGGTAAGGAGTCAGCTGATCTTGCGCGCCTGCCGGCGGGAGGTGAGCTCGTCGCCGGGGTGATCTGCAGAGGCTTCGTCCGCTGGATGATCGCCGGACAATGACTCGCAGGGCAGTGATGCGAGCTCGCCCTCGACCTCGCGCCAGACACGACCCAGGGCAATGCCGAAGACACCCTGACCGCCCTGGAGCAGGTCGATGACCTCGTCGGCAGAGGTGCACTCGTAGACGCTGGCGCCGTCGCTCATCAGCGTGATCCGGGCCAGGTCCTCGACCCCACGCTCACGAAGCTGGCTGATCGCCACGCGGATCTGCTGCAACGAGACGCCGGTGTCGAGCAACCGCTTGACAACCTTGAGAACCAGGATGTCGCGGAAGCCGTAGAGGCGCTGTGTGCCCGAGCCGGTGGCGCTGCGAACCGAGGGCTCGACCAGACCGGTGCGCGCCCAGTAGTCCAGCTGTCGGTAGGTGATCCCCGCGGCGCGGCAGGCAGTGGGTCCGCGGTAGCCGGTGTCCTCCCGCAGCACGGGAAGGTCATCGGTGAACAGCAGCCCCTGCGCGGCAATCGGCACAAAACCTGTGCCATGCCGTGCTTCTCCGGTGGAGTACACGCTTACCTCCTGGTAACTACAGCCTCGTTGTTTAACTTGACGGTACGGCGGTCGGGAGGTAGGCGTCAATCACCGGTGCGGGTCAGGCTTCGGCGTGTCGCGATCCACGTCGACCATAAACGTGTAGTAGAGGGTCACTCCTGGGCGGGGGGCCAGGTCTCGACGGGACCTGATTCGCCCGGGTTGTCGAAGTCTTCTGCCGATACCTGGTCGAGGAACTCGCGGAAACGCTCGACCTCGTCATCCTCCTCGTGCGCAATCGCCACGCCGGCCTCGTCCAGGAGACTGTCCTCCACCAGGATCGTGGTCCCGGTGCGCAGCGCCAGGGCAATGGCGTCAGAGGAACGCGCGCTCACTTCGACGGCGCCGTCGAAGACCAGGGTGGCGTGGAAGATGCTGTCCTTGAGCTCGACGATCCGGACCTCGACGAGCTCGTGCCCGAGTGCCTCGATGACATTCCTGAGCAGGTCGTGAGTCAACGGGCGGGGCGGGACAACTCCTTGCTGGGCATAGGCGATCGCCGTGGCCTCGGCCGCGCCGATCCAGATCGGCAGATAGCGTTCACCTCCGCGCTCGCGCAGTAGGACGATGGGCTGGTTGGTCGGCATTTCGACGCGCACACCCAAGACATCGAGTTCTCTCACGTCGCCAACGCTACTCGCTCAAACGGCGGCAAGCCCTGACTTGACCAACGCCGTATGCAAGGCGATGCACTCGGCCAGGATCTGTGCGGTCGGATCGTGTGGTTCCTTGCCGCTGGTCCCCCGGGATCGACCGCGGATGGGGGAAAGTACCTGCTGAACCAGTCCGATCTCACGGTCAGCCGCAGTCCGGAACGCACGGAGATGTCGTGGTTCGATGCCATACGCCGCGAGGGCACCTGCCGCCCGCGCGACTGTGAGTGCGGGCTCTCCATAGTGCCCACCGGAGTCGGGACGCAGCAGACCGTAAGTGGAGAGAGCCTCGAAGGTGGGCTTGTCGAGGCCCGCGGCCTCGCGTAGCTCGACGTCGGTCATCCGGAGACCACTGCGCCGGCGTAGCGCCGAAGCTCCGGGCAGGTCGGGGTCAGTCGTCAACACAGGGGCCTGCGGACGGGAGGGTGCTACGTCGCCTTCACCCGGCGCGAGCCCGCGGTCGAGCTTGTCCAGGGTGTCAGCGATCACCTTCAGCGGCCAGAAGCGGTCGCGCTGGGCCGTCAGGATGTATCGCAGTCGTTCTACGTCGTCGGGCGAGAACGTGCGATAGCCGGAGCTGGTGCGTTCGGGCCTGAGCAGTCCCTCCGCCTCCAGGAACCGGATCTTGGAGATGCTGATGTCAGGGAAGTCCGGACGGAGCGCTCGGAGGACCGCCCCGATCGTCATCCGCTGCGGAGTGGCTGGCGGGCTCACTCGCCGTGTTCGGGACCGGTTGTCACTTGGCGACACCGGCATAGAACACAAGGCGGAACTTGCCGATCTGGACCTCGTCGCCGGTCCTGAGGGTGACCGCGTCAATCCGTTGCCGGTTGACATAGGTGCCATTCAGCGAGCCCACGTCGCGAACCAGGAAGTCGTTGCCTTCACGGCCGAAGGTCGCGTGCTTGCGCGACACGGTGACGTCGTCCAGGAAGATGTCGCTGTCGGGGTGTCGACCGGCGCTGACCTCGTCCGAGTCGAGCAGGAACCTCGCTCCGGTGTTGGGCCCCCGAAGGACCACCAGCAGCGCTGTTCCGGGAAGCAGCGCGTCAACCGTGGCCTGGTCCTGGGCCGTGAGGCCGATCTCGGCATCGGCCGGAGGCTCGGGCGGGGCTTCGACACCGGGCAGCCGCATGGTGGTGGGATCGCCCGCCCGTCCATACGCTTGCTCGCGCTCATTGTCGGTCATGATCTGCGCACCCGCTTCCGTTCTGCCTGCTCTGTTGCGACTGTTTCTGGCGACGTGGAGAGACCACCAACCCTAGATCAATGATCGAGGATGAGGGGCGGCCTTAGTGGAACCGGCTGCTGATCGTCAGCTCAGCAGTGCCCGGTAGGCCTCGAGGTCCAGCAGAGTCTCCACTGAGCTCGCGTCGTTGAGCTTCACGTCATACATCCATCCCTGGCCATAAGGATCGGTGTTGACCAGCTCGGGGGTTGAGTCCAGTGCCTGGTTGACCGCGACGATCTCACCGGACAGCGGCGCGTAGAGGTCGCTGACCGACTTCGTCGACTCGACCTCGCCGCAGGAGTCGCCGGCGCTGATGGTGTCGCCCACGGACGGAAGGCTGACGTAGACGACATCGCCGAGCGCGTCCTGAGCGAAGGCGGTGATTCCGACCCGGATCACGCCCTCAGACTCGGTGCGCACCCACTCGTGCTCGGGGGTGTAACGAAGGTCCTGCGGATACTCCAGCTCGCGCATGCCACTCCTTGGTTGACTACGGCGTCTCGGCGGACGCCGGTGACGGTACGGGGCGAGCGTATCGAGGCTCACGGAGCGTGTGCAACGCAGCCACCGTCAGATCGGTCTGCTGCTTGATGGAGATGTCGGCGCCGAGCCCTCGCACCGTCTCCGACAGGCCTCCTGGGATCTCCATCGCGGAGGACAGCGTCTGTGGATCGCCAATCGCCAGAAGGTGATACGGAGAGGCGACGGGCACTCCATCGATTCCGATCCCGGATCCGGACTGACTCAGGTACGAGCTGGCGACCACCCGCACGTCTCCCACCTGTATGGCTTCGGCACCCGCGTCGCGCAGTTCCTCTATGGCATCCAGCAGCTGAACAGACGTCATCTTGGCGTCCGGATCGTAGATCGTCATCGTGATGCCGGGACCGTGCGCCTGAGTCGTACCCGCGAGGACTCTGAGGACGTCGAGTCGTTCTTGCGCTGCTTTGAGCGCGGCGGCGCCACTGGTGCTGCCACTCACCAGCTGATCACGAGTGGCCTGGAGCTCGCGGACGTTCTGGTCAAGGCGTGAGGCCTGCTGGGTTGCGTTGTCCAGGATGGTGACGAGCTCGCTCTGTCTCAACGACCCCAGGTCCTCAGCCTGGTTCTGACGGACCTGTGTCGCCACTGCGAACCCGAGAGTGATGGCCAGCAGCGCCGCCAGGGCATTGGCCTTGGTGGCCCGGGGACGGGCCATCATCACCAGTCGATGCCAGGCCGAGCTGTCAGTGGCTGAGGTGGGTGTGCTGGGTGCCTCCGGCGGCAGGTCGGAGCGGCTCATGCGCGGAACAGGTGTCGGCGGATGGATGCCACGTTGGAGAAGATCCTGATCCCGAGAACGACGACCACCCCGGTCGACAGCTGCGATCCCACACCCAGCTGGTCACCGAGGAAGACGATGAACGCAGCCACGATGACGTTCGACAGGAACGAGACCACGAACACCTTGTCGTTGAAGATGCCGTCCAACACGGCGCGCACTCCCCCGAAGACGGCGTCGAGGGCGGCGATCACGGCGATCGGCAGGTACGGCTGGATGGCAAGCGGCACCGCAGGGTGCAGGAACAGCCCGACGGCCAGACCGACCAGCAGTCCAAGAGCAGGAATCACGGTGAGGTCTCCGTCGGTTGCGGGGTGGTGGTCCTGGTGGTCTTGCTGGTGGTC
>JBDTMW010000029.1:0-13049 GCA_039934065.1 Actinomycetota bacterium
GGTTGCTGGCGCCGATGACGAAGGTGTCGAACGTGTACTTGGGGTTGAGCCGGGCAGCCTCGACCTCGGTGGCTTCACGGTCGGCGATCCTCGGACGACCCTGCTGTCCACCGGCGGAGGTGGCTGCGCGTGAGGTGCTGAACGGCGAGCCGGCTTCGGGAGAGTCGTCGGCCTCCAGCTCGGTCAGGCTGGCCAGGTCGGACGCCGGGTCGAGCTCAGGGTCGTTCTCCGCCCGCAGCGCCGGGTCGACGGTGACGGCAAGGCGTACCTCGGTGCCGAGCTGGCTGGCGAGTGCTGCGACGACCTGTTCGCGAACTCGGGTCTCGACGAACTCTTTGGTGAACTGGTCGGGTACGGCGAGCAGTGCGGTCTGGTCGAGCAGGCCGACAAACTTGGCCTGGTGCAGGAAGGCGCGCTGGCTGGGAGGAAGCCCGTCGGAGTCCAGGGCTATCAGGGTGTTGTGCCAGATGTGGCCGAAATCAATCTGTCCTTCGGTCACAGTTGGTGCACCTCGAACTCCTTTGCGCTGATCCGTTCGCCCGGCCCGTTGTGGTCGAGTGAGCATGCTACTCGCTCTTTCCACACGGTTATCCACAGACGGTGCATAACGGTGTGGACGACTGAGGAGGCGACGACGCTTGGCGTGGCGGTCGGCCCAATCAGCAACCCGGACTGGGTCGTGAATCTATCGGTGATACCCAGAAAATCCTGTCCTGCACGGCGTGTCGCCCTGACAGAGCGGGTCGCGCCGGTCCAGCATAGGACGTTTTCACCCGTTGCGAGGCGAAATGGGAAATCGGCCGAGTTTGACCCTGCCGCACCCACTCCCGTACCTTGAACGAGGCCTGTGTTGACGGCCGTTTTCGCCTGCCCGTGGAACCCCCACAGTTCTTGTACGTTTTCTTGTTCGTGGCCGCGGGCCTTCGATTGCGGCTGATCATCGACTCGGTCCGACCCGTCAGCAGCGGACCAGCCTCATTCTTTACCCCGCACCACCTTCAGCGCAGACCGCCGTATGGGCTGCGCAGTAACGGAGAACCTCGTGACCAAGCGCACCTTCCAGCCGAACAACCGTCGCCGGGCCAAGACCCATGGCTTCCGCCTGCGCATGCGGACCCGCGCCGGCCGCGCCATACTCGCTGCCCGTCGCCACAAGGGTCGCTCCGAACTGTCCGCCTGAGGCTCGACGCGTGCTGCCAGGGCGTCATCGTCTGCGCCGCGGGGCCGATTTCGCCGCAGTTTTTCGCGGGGCACGCGGGGCAGGTGGATCTCGTTCAGGCAGCCATCTCATGGTGGTGCATGCCAACACGACCGACGTGCGCGCGGGTCAACCGCCGCGGGTCGGTTTTGTCGTATCGAAGGCGGTGGGCAACGCAGTGGTGCGCAACCGCACCAAGAGGGTCCTGAGAGCGCTCCTGAGCGCTCGCATCGGCCAACTGCCTGATGGTGTCGATGTGGTCATCCGTGCGAACGCTGATCTGCCGGCTACGCCAACGGCAACCGTCGCCGAGCACCTGGACAGGTTGCTGGACACGGTCATCGGCCGTGTTGTGGCACAGGAAGGACACTGAAGCCGGCATGCCTCTTCCACCCGCGCGCCGACTGGTCGCCACCCCCGCGATCTGGCTGATCAAGGCCTACCAGCTGATCTTGTCACCCATGCGCCCGCCGACCTGCCGGTTCTACCCGTCCTGCTCTGCCTATGCCCTGACCGCCCTTGAGCGGTTCGGTCTCCTACGCGGTACCTGGCTTGCCACCCGTCGCCTGTTGCGCTGCCACCCATGGAACCCAGGCGGTGTGGATCACGTTCCGCATGCCGTCGGTCCTCACGACGCAAAAACCTCCACCCGACCGAGCCACCAGACCTGAGCACGGCGGCGACCAGCCCGGAAATGGCTGGTTCTGTCGCTCCCACGGTGAACGAACGGTTCACCCACAACAGAGGATTCCGATGATGGACACAGTGCTCGCCCCACTTGAGTGGGTCGTCGCCTGGCTGATGGTCAACTTCCACACGGTCTTCTCGGCGATCGGCCTTCCAAAAGACTCGGGGATCACCTGGGGTCTGTCGATCGTTGGCCTGACCGTCGTCATCCGGATCGTCCTGATCCCCTTGTTTGTCAAGCAGATTCACGCTTCCCGGCGGATGCAGCTGATCCAGCCCGAGATGCAGAAGATCCAGAAGAAGTACAAGGGCAAGACTGATCCTGAGTCCCGGCAGGCCATGACTCAGGAGACGATGGGTCTGTACAAGCGCACCGGCACCAACCCGTTCTCGTCCTGTCTGCCGATCTTGCTGCAGTCCCCTGTCTTCTTCGCACTCTTCCGCGTGCTCAACAACCTGGCCGCGGTCTCCGAGGGCAAGAAGCCACCGATGGGTGCGATGACCGCGGAGCTGGCCGCGCAGGCTCAGGTCTCCACGATCTTCGGTGCTCCCCTTTCTTCCCACTTCCTCGGGGCTACGGACATCAACACCAAGATCGTCACCGTGGTGCTGATCGTGCTCATGTCGGCCACCACGTTCACCACGCAGCGTCAGCTGATGATGAAGAACATGCCTGCCAACGCGATGGACAACCCGTTCGCCAAGCAGCAGAAGGTGCTGCTCTACCTGATGCCGGTGTTCTTCGCGTTCTCCGGGATCAACTTCCCGATCGGTGTCCTTCTGTACTGGACGACCACCAACGTGTGGTCCATGGGCCAGCAGTTCTACACGATTCGCCGGATGCCGGCCCCCGGCTCACCCGCAGAGAAGGCACTGGAAGCACGGCGGCTCAAGAGCGGCAAAGAGCACAAGAAGTTCTCCATCCCCGGCCTGAGCCACGACACTGAGCCTGAGGACGTCCAGGACAACCCGATCACTGAGACCAAGCCCAAATCCGGTCAACGTCAACAGCCCAAGCGGAAGAACCGGGCCAAGCCAACGAACCAGGGCGACGGCTCGCCGGGGCCGACACCGGACTCCACGCCGCCTGCTTAGAACGGTCCACTGAGCACCACACACTTCGCGGACCGACCGGGTCCGGCATACCGCATGATCAGGAGAAGAGAATGACCGAGCAGGACGTTTCGACAGCCGTTGAGCAGAACACACCCGCTGCCGCGGAGGCCATTGCCGCGGAGACGCTGGGAGCGCAGACGTCCACCAAGGACGAGACCCAAGAAAACCAGGCTGAGCAGGCTGACCAGCCCGGCGAGGTCGAGCAGGCTGAGCAGGCTGACCAGCCCGGCGAGGTCGAGCCGAAGGGGCACAAGCGGTCATCCGCGCTGGAGCGTGAAGGAGAGGTCGCGGCCGACTTCCTCGAGCAGCTCCTGGACATTGCTGACTTGGATGGCGACATCGACGTGGATGTTGACCATGATCGCGCCGCGGTGGCGATCGTGGACTCGGAGGAGGGTCGCGTCTCGCGCCGCCTGGTGGGCCCCGACGGCAAGGTCCTGGAGGCACTGCAGGAGCTCACCCGTCTTGCGGTTCAGGCGGCGACCGGGGAACGCAGCCGGCTCATGCTCGACGTGGCGGGGCACCGGGCCCAACGGCGGGCAGAGCTGGTGACGATCGCCCAAGAGGCTATTGGCAGGGTGAGGGAGACCGGCGAAAATGTGGCGATGGAGCCGATGACCGCGTTCGAGCGCAAGGTCGTCCATGACACGGTGCTTGCGGGCGGTCTTGGGTCGGAGTCCGAGGGTGTCGAACCACATCGCCACGTGGTGATCCTGCCCGCGTGACGCACCTTCCGTGCGGCTGTGTTTCACGTGAAACAGCGTGCGTGGGTTCTTTGTGAGTGACGTTTCGGCCGCCAAGTCCGCGGCCCCCGAGTCTGCGGCCTCAGGTGATTCGCAGCATGCCGAGCAGCGCACCGCACCGCCTGCACCTCCTGGGGCTAAGCAGGTATTCGGGGAGCAGTTGGCTGTAGCGGAGCGCTTTACCGCCATTCTGACCAACACCGGTGTCACCCATGGGCTGATCGGCCCGCGGGAGGTTCCCAGGTTGTGGGAGCGACACGTGCTCAACTGTGCGGTCATTCACTCCGCTATTGCGGATGGCCAGATGGTGATCGACGTGGGTTCGGGGGCAGGCCTGCCCGGTATCGCCCTGGCAATTGCCCGCCCTGATCTCGATCTTCACCTGGTCGAGCCGATGCTGCGTCGAACCAACTGGCTTTCCAGCACGATCGAAGAGCTGGAACTGGCGAACGTCACCGTTCATAGGGCGCGCGCCGAAGAGCTCTGGGGTGTCTTGAGCGCGCCCGTCGTGACGGCCAGAGCGGTGGCGAAACTGAGTGAGCTGGCCGGTTGGTGTCTGCCCTTGTTGTTGCCCGGCGGATCCATGTTGGCACTGAAGGGGTCTCGTGCCGCCGAGGAGCTGGAGAGCGATCGCGCGTTACTGCGTCGACTGGGCGCAGTGGAAGAGCGGATCGAGACCTTCGGCCTCGGCGTCGTCGAACCGGCCACCACGGTGTTGCGGGTGGTCCTGGGTGACCGACCGAGCCGGCCACCCGGGGGTAAGAAGTTCAAGGGCAAAGGCACACGCCGGAGCTGATCACGGGATGAGTCGGTGCGAGCCGTTACGGTATGAGCAGTTGGCGGTGAGCGCGCCGGCTGTGACGAGAGATTGAGGTGGCACGTGGCGACGTCTGGATCGGCTGACATGGGGCTGGGCTGGCCATCGGGAGACCCTGCGGACGACACAGTGCTGTCATCCGGCCTCGGGTGGCCCGCGCGCGACAGTGCGCCCCAGCTCGAACCGAACCACTATGCAACGTCTCCGGCAGTGACAGCAGGTGCAGCAGGGTCAGCTCCGGCAACCACGCCAGCAGGGACACCTACAGCAGCATTGATGGGAACGGCCATGGCAGCAGAGCTCGACAGCCCACGCCCGGCCATTTTTGTTTCACGTGAAACGGGCAGCTACGAGTGCGTGGAGCAAGTGTCGGAGAGAGATCAGCTCGCCGCGTCATTGCCAGACCCCGGCTCGGAGACGCCCTTGGCCCAGGAAGTTGCCATGGACGCCAGGCGCCGCATCTCGCTGACCGGCAAGATCTTTCCCAAGCCGGACCACACCCGGGTCATGACTGTGGCCAACCAGAAGGGCGGTGTGGGCAAGACGACGACAACGGTGAACGTTGCCGCGGCACTCGCCCAGGCCGGCCTACGGGTGCTGGTGGTCGACATCGACCCGCAGGGCAACGCCAGCACGGCGCTCGGAATTGACCATCACGCCGACGTCCCCAGCATCTACGACGTCCTGGTGGACGGTAAGGCGATCGTCGACGTGGTGCAGGAGTGCGTGGACGTTCCCAACCTTTGGTGCGTACCGGCGACGATTGACCTGGCCGGTGCCGAGATCGAACTGGTGTCGCTCGTAGCCCGTGAGATGCGGATGCAGCGTGCGCTCAGCGTCTATCTTGACGGCACAGCAGACCGTGGGGAGGAACGTTTCGACTACGTGCTGATCGACTGTCCTCCAAGCCTGGGGCTGCTGACCGTCAATGCCTTTGTTGCAGCCGACGAAGTGTTCATTCCGATCCAGTGCGAGTACTACGCACTGGAGGGACTCTCCCAACTGCTGAAGAACGTCGAGCTGATCAAGAGCCATCTCAACCCGGGGTTGCACGTCTCCACCATCCTGCTGACCATGTATGACGGCCGCACCCGGCTGTCGGCCCAGGTTGCTGAAGAAGTGCGGTCTCACTTTCCGGCCCACGTGCTCCGCGCGTCGGTGCCTCGGTCGGTGCGGATTTCGGAGGCTCCGAGCCACGGCCAGACGGTGATGACCTATGACCCCTCCAGCAGTGGGGCGCTGTCCTACCTCGAGGCGGCCGGCGAGCTCGCGGACCGCGGAATCATGGGCCAAGAAGCCGGCTCCAGCCCGGCCCACTTCTTGTCAGGCAGTCATCCGAGCAGTCGTTAGCGTGTGTCCAGCCCGCGCGAGGATCTCGCCCGGGTCGTGTGTGCTTCAGAGAGGTCGATGGCAATGAGTGAAAAGCGTCGTGCATTGGGTCGTGGCCTCGGAGCCTTGATTCCCACGGCCCCGGCGGGCGATGGCCGCAGCCGGCCGATGGATGTCTTCTTCAAGGACAACTCTGCTGGCAGGGCTGGTTCGGTCGCGACCGTTTCACGTGAAACGCCGCATGGGCTCTCAGGTCGGGACAGTGCCTCGCCCGACGTTCCCGGCGAGGGTGAGCCTGGTGTCGGCGGAGTCTTGGTTGACACCACCTCAGCAGATGGCCGTTCCGATGTAGGGCCGGACCTGGCGCCTGTGCCAGGGGCTCGCTACGCGGAGCTCCCGGTGTTCACCATCCGGCCGAACCCGAGGCAGCCACGCCAGGTCTTCGATGACGACGACATGGCCGAGCTGGTCAACTCGATCCGTGAGGTTGGCGTGTTGCAGCCGGTGGTCGTCCGGCCAATTCCGGCCGAGGAGCTGGAAAGAACTGCAGGTCAGGACATTGATGGGGTCGAGCGACCACTGTTCGAGCTGATCATGGGGGAGCGTCGTTGGCGAGCATCCCAGGCAGCCGGGCTGGCGTTCATCCCCACGATCATCAAGGACACCGACGACGACGACCTGCTGCGTGATGCCCTCCTGGAGAACCTGCACCGCAGCCAGCTGAACTCACTGGAAGAAGCAGCCGCCTACCAGCAACTGCTGGATGACTTCGGCTGTACCCACGACGAGCTGGCGACCAGGATCGGTCGATCGCGTCCGCAGATCTCGAACACGTTGCGGCTGCTCAAGCTCCCGCCTCTGGTGCAGCGCCGTGTCGCCGCAGGCGTTTTGAGCGCCGGGCACGCGCGGGCTCTGCTCGGACTGGCGGACGGCGCCTCGATGGAACGTCTGGCGCAACGGATCGTGGCCGAAGGGCTCTCAGTTCGTAGCGTCGAGGAGATTGTCACACTGGGTGGTGACGATGCACCGCGAGCGCGCAAGCCCCGCGCCGGAGGCCGACACCCGCAACTGGATGATCTTGCCGGCCGGCTGTCCGACCGCTTTGACACCCGGGTACGGATCAGTCTTGGTCAGCGGAAGGGCAAGCTGACCGTCGAGTTCGCATCGGTCGAGGATCTCAATCGAATCGTTGACATGCTCGGACTCGCTCCGGCCTAGGCACATCAGTCCTACGGGCGTCCCGTCGGACCGCCTGCGGTCGCTGTGGGTTCTCGCCAGGCGGCGGGCGAGCTGACGGTCGTGGCCAGCGGGCACCAGCAGGTCTAAGCCCGCGGCCGCCAGCTGGTCCTAGCCCGCGGTGACCAGCGCGCGTTCGACGATGGCCGCGTAGACCTCAGCCGAGGCCAGCCCGGCCGCCTCGACGGCCATCGGAAGCAACGACGTCTCTGTCATTCCGGGTGAGACGTTGGCCTCCAGGAACCATGGGCGCTCATCCGCGTCGACGATCAGGTCAGCCCGACTCAGATGTTGGTGGCCAAGCGTCCGGTAGGCGGTGAGCCCAGCGCTCGAAACGGAGGCCGCCGCCGACGTGCTCAGCCGAGCCGGGGTGAAGAACTCGGTAGCGCCGGCGGTGTAGCGGGCGGCGTAGTCGTAGACACCGCCGTCAGGCACGATCTCGACGGCAGGGAGAGTCTGCACCTGGCCCTGGTCGTCCTCAACCAATGAGATTGCGACCTCGGTGCCCACAATGAACTGCTCGATCAAGACCATATCACCATATGCATAGGCGGTGACCATGGCGGTTGGGAGATCAGCTGGGGACCGGACGATGGTCAGGCCCAGGGCGGAGCCCCCCCGTGCGGGCTTCACCACTAGCGGCAGGCCCAGGGAGTCGACCAAGGACTCCAACAATGCGGGGGCGCCGAGCTCTCGAAAGGTGGCGTGCGAAAGCGCGACTCCGGCCGGGGTGGCTATGCCGGCCGCAGCCAACAACGCCTTGGCGACGGGCTTGTCCCACGTCAGGTGGCACGCCGTTGGACGTGAGCCCACGTAGGCAATACCCAATGATGCCAACATATCTCGCAACGCACCGTCTTCGCCTGTGGCACCATGCAGCACCGGCCAGACAACCTCGGGTCGGGTACTCCTGATCGCGCCGACCAACGACGGGTCCACGTCATGGACGTGGACCTCCCAACCGGAGTGGGTCAGAGCGTCGGCAACTCGACTGCCGGAGCGCAGCGACACGTCGCGTTCGTGACTTAGGCCACCGGCGAGAACCATGACGTGCCTCATATCGAAATCCTCACCACGAAGGGGTCTGGGGCATGGGCCCACGCTGTGACACAATTGACGACTGGACGCGCAGATGATCTCATGAAGCGCATTATGATAGGTCAGGAGCAGGGAACTGCAGACTGCCGGACGTCGGGGTGTCGGCGGGTTTGACGTCATACGGCCCGAAGGTCTCGAGTAGCTCCAGCTCGGCCTGCACGACGCCCGCAAGACGTCGCACGCCCTCGCGAATGCGGTCCGGATCGGGATAGCAGTAGGACAGTCTCAGGTTGGCATGGCCGGTGCCGTCGGCGAAGAAGGCCGTGCCCGGCACATACGCGACCCGTTCGGTCACGGCGCGCGGCAACATCGCCTTGGCGTTGAGGCCATCGGGCAGTGTGACCCAGACGTAGAAGCCGCCATCCGGGTGGGTCCAGGTCGCTTGCGGTAACAAGGCACCCAACGACTCGAGCATGGCGTCGCGCCGTTCGCGGTAGAGCTCTTGGTAGACCTTGATCTGGGCCTTCCAGTCACACGTGGCCAGATAGGCGGACACGGTCATCTGCGAGTACGCCGACGGGCAGAGGATCGCCGACTCGTTGGCCAGCACCAGCTTTTCCCGGATGGCATGCGGAGCCAGAGCCCAGCCAACCCGCAGCCCTGGCGCGAAGGTCTTGGAGAAGGTCCCGAGGTAGACGACGCCGTCCTCGGACAGGGTGCGCATCGCGGCAAGTGGCTCACGGTCGAAGCCGAGCAGCCCGTAGGGGTTGTCCTCGAGCACCAGGATGCCGTGACGCTGACAGATCTCGATGATGAGCGGCCGTCGGTCCACGGACAGCGTCGTTCCGGCCGGGTTGTGAAAGTTCGGCACGGTATAGAGGAGCTTGATCCGCTTTCCGGCCGACCGGAGGCCGAGGATCCTCTCCTCGAGGGCCTCTGGGACGAGGCCGTCATGGTCGGAGGTGACGTGGGCGACCTCGGCCTGGTAGGCGGCGAAGACCCCCAGGGCACCGACATAGCTGGGCGCCTCGGCGAGAACGACATCGCCGGGGTCGACGAAGATCCGGGTCACCAGGTCGAGCGCCTGCTGGGACCCGGTGGTCACGACGATGTCGTCCGCATGTGCGGAGATCCCCTCGAGCGCCATGACCTCGAGGATCTGCTCACGCAGCGTGGGGTCACCTTGTCCGGAGCTGTACTGCAAAGCAGTGAGCCCCTGCGACGCCAGCATCCGCGCGACGGTCGCAGCGACGGTATCCATCGGAAGGGCCGAGAGGTACGGCATACCGCCGGCGAGGGAGACGACCTCAGGACGCGAAGCGACGGCGAACAGTGCGCGGATCTCGGAGGTCGTCATGCCGGCAG
Source organism: Actinomycetota bacterium (assembly GCA_039934065.1). GTDB lineage: Bacteria > Actinomycetota > Actinomycetes > Actinomycetales > Dermatophilaceae > UBA4719. The sequence goes on from JBDTMW010000029.1 coordinate 9,530, forward strand.
TGCGCTGGGCGTAGGACTGCATCCAGGGATCAAGGCGCGTGCCCCGCACACGTGTGCCAGAGGTGTCTTTCGAGCTCGAGGGGGCGGCGCGCAGGGGCCCCAAGGGGTCGTCCATCGCCAGCCTCCGTTCCCCTACAACAGGGATGCGTCGAACCCAGGGGGTATGCCGTTCGGTCCGGCACGTGGTAGGAGTCTCCCATGGAGGTTCCTCCTGATGGCGGTTCGACTCGTGACCTCGACGTGTTTCACATGAAACGTCGCCGGCCTGAGACGTGCTGCATGGTCGGGCGCGCCGGGTGAGCGGCGCCGGACGTCAGGTCCTCTCGTTGACCCTGGATCGGATTCACGACGTACCAGACCCATGCGCCTCCTGCGTCTTCTGGGAGCTCGACCCCGCACTGGCCGCCGCATCGATGGCGCGCGGTGACCCTGCCCCGGACAAGGAGTCCTGGCTGTCCGCGGCGTTGCTGGAGTGGGGCAGTGTTGGCCAGATCGGCTATGTCGACGGGGTTCCCGCTGGTTACGTGACCTATGCGCCGCCCTACATGGTGCCACGGGCGGCCGCGTTCCCGACGGCACCGGTGTCTGCCGATGCCGTGATTCTGATGACCGCCCGGGTGGTACCTGAGTTCTCAGGCCAGGGGCTGGGGCGGGTGCTCATCCAGGGCGCGGCAAAGGACGTCATGCGGCGAGGGGTTCGAGCGATCGAGGCTTTTGGCTACCGCGGGGAGGCTGACTCACCCAAGGCGGCCTGTCTGATCCCCGCCGACTTCCTGACTGCGGTGGGGTTCAAGACCATACGTGAGCACCGGACCTACCCCCGTCTGCGCCTGGATCTGCGGACGACGCTGACCTGGCGAGAAGACATGGAGGCTGCAGTCGAACGACTGCTGGCCTCGGTCAGGGCTCCGAGCTTGAGCCAGGGCCGCCGAGCCTGAGCCGTCCCCCACCCGCCTGTTGCTCTGAAACCACCGAATTGGCGCCTCGAACGGCTCGAAACGGTGGGTTCGCCGCAACAAGACCCGGGGGTCAGGGGCATGCCTCGGAGTGAACTGACTACTCGGCGGCTGCGTTCTGCGAGGCGAGGAAGGCCCTGAGGTCACCCAGACGCAGAACGCCGGTTGCCACGGTGTCGTCCGCGCCGAGATACATCCGTTGGAGGGCGATGACGATCGCCTCGGCCAAGGTGTCGCGGAACACGGGGTCAGCCAGCCGCGCAGCGTCCTGTTCGTGGCTGAGGTAGCCCGTCTCGATCCTCACCGTCGGCATCAGGGTGCGTTGGAGCAGAACCCAGGCGCGGGGATGCGTCCGGCAGTCGGTCAGGCCGGTGCGAGCCACGACCTCGCGCTGGATCAGGTCCGCGAGATGTTCGCCGACAGATGACCATGCGCCGAAACGCTCCTGTCCGTAGAAGAACGTGGCAACGCCGCTGGCCCTCGACTGATCGGTGGAGTCACAGTGCAGCGACAACATGATGTCGGCGCCGGACTTGTTGGCCATTCCCGCCCGGGAGAGCTCGTCGAGGCCTGTCGTCGCAGATCGAGTGAACAACACGTTCACGCCGATGGCGCTGAGGCGACCCTCCACCCGGCGGGCCAGGTCGAGCATGACCTCCGACTCGGTCAGGCCGTGGGCGACGGTGCCGGTGTCCGCGCCGCCGTGGCCGGGATCCAGCATGACGGTCCGTCCGGTCAGGCTGTGACCTGAGCGCCGGACCAGCTCTTCTTCGCGCAACGTGTGCGGTGACCCCCCGGACACGGATCTGGCCAGGTCGGCGAAGGCTCGCAGCGTCTCGGGGCCGACGGCCCCGTCGACGGCGAGCCCGACCCCACACTGGAAACGTCGTACGGCCTTCTCGGTGTTGGCACCAAACACACCATCGACCCGATCGGGGCTGAACCCGAGGGCCAGCAGACGTTGCTGGAGCTCGACGACATCATCGCCTTGCAACAGGTGGCCAGGCGTGTGCGAGAGGAGACGGTCGCCCAGCGCAAAGCGAGCACCGTCAAGGGCCATGTATGTCTGCGGTCCGACCACCCCGTCGACGAGCAGACCTCGCCGCTGCTGGAATGCCCGCACCGCGCGGGCCAGCTCTTCGTCGTAGACATCCGTGACCTGGATCGCCGAGTCCGTGGCGTCAGCTGGGTCCGTGGTCGGCCCGGCGAGGTCCCGGGATGCCTGCAGCAGAACTCGGATGGAGCGCACCACGACCCCCTCGTCACCGAGGCGGTACAGCGCAGCGGGCTGGTCGGTCATACCTGCCCTTCCGCCGTGGAACCGTCACCGATGACGTCAGGAGTCGAGCCTAATGGCATTGCGAGGCGGCGCGCAGCCCGCCTTGGTGGTGGCCCGTCACCAGCCCGATAGGGGCCGCAGTCAGCCCAGGTACTCAGCGAGCTCGCGGATCAGCTTGGGCTTGGGGAGGGCGCCCACCAGGGACTTGACCACCTGGCCCTTGACGTAGACGTTCATCGTCGGGATGCCGGTGATGCCGTAGCGCGAGGTCACCTCGGGGTTCTCGTCGGTGTTGAGCTTGACGACCGACACCTTGCCGGCGTGCTCCGCGGCCAGCTCTTCGAGGATGGGGGCCACCGCCTTGCAGGGGCCGCACCAGGGCGCCCAGAAATCGACGATGACGGGTACGTCACTCATCAGGACGTCGGTGTCGAACGTCGCGTCGGTGGTCTCCTTGGTAGCTCCCATGGTGGGGGCTCCTTCCTGTTTGATGCCGGGTATGGGAAAACGATCGGTCTGCTGGTCAAGGCGATCTGGACGACGCCCACCGCGTGGCCGGACTGTTATCGGCTTGCGGTCAGCGCCTTCTCTGGGTGGTGGTCGAGGTCGGCGAGGAAGCGTTCGGCGTCCAGTGCTGCTGCACAGCCGGAGCCGGCAGCCGTGATCGCCTGCCGGTAGGTGTGGTCGACCAGGTCACCGGCAGCGAATACGCCCGAGACGTTCGTCGCGGTGGAGCCGCCGTCGACCAGCACGTAGCCGCCGTCGTCCAGGTCGACAACACCCTTGATCAGCTCGTTGCGCGGGTCATGGCCGATCGCGACGAACACACCGGTGACCGGCAGCAGCCGGCTCTCACCGGTGATGGTGTCACGCAGGGTCACCCCCGTGACCTTGTCCTCACCGTGGATCGCCTCCACTGCAGAGTTCCAGGCGAAGGTGATCTTGGGGTTGGCCATCGCCCGCTCGGCCATGATCTTGGACGCGCGTAGCTGGTCGCGGCGATGCACGATCGTCACCGACCGGGCGAACCTGGTCAGGAACGTGGCTTCCTCGACGGCGGAGTCGCCACCGCCGACGACCACGATGTCCTGGTCACGGAAGAAGAACCCGTCGCAGGTCGCACACCAGGACACTCCGTGTCCGGAAAGCCGCTTCTCGTCCGGCAGACCCATCTGGCGGTAGGCAGAGCCGGTGGCCAGGATCACGGCGTGGGCCGACCAGGTGTTGCCTTCGCCGTCGGTGACCGTCTTGACCGGCCCCTGCAAAGAGACCTCGGTGACGTCGT
>JBDTMW010000030.1:0-13042 GCA_039934065.1 Actinomycetota bacterium
TGGTGGACGTGGAGGGACTCGAACCCCCGACCTCTCGCGTGTGAGGCGAGCGCTCTAACCAGCTGAGCTACACGTCCGGACGGTGCCACCCGTCATACAGGCAGCGGTCAGGAGAATAGCGGCTCGCCTCGTTGGAGCCCTAATCAGCCAAGGCCGGGGAGCGTCTTGAGCCACTTCTCGATGCCGTCGGGGAGGAAGCCGGGGACGACGCTGACCAGCAAGATCAGCCAGACGACCACTGCCGCGGCGATGGCGGTGAGCACCAGTACCAGCCCCTTGAGCCACCAGGGCTTGGGCCTGAGCCAGCTGGCCCAGGCGTGCAGGGTGCTCTTCGCGAGCTGTAGCACCCGCTGGGCCCACTCGAACTCGGAGGCCCAGATCGCCAGGCCGATGAAGACCACCAGCCAGCCCGGGCCGGGGAACGGGACCATGATCAGGCCGATGACGACGATGACCAGCCCGACGACCCCCACAACGATGCGATAGATCAGGTGGGAGTGCGGGTTCGAGCGGATCTTGCGCCGCCACTCCCAGTCGTCATCGGCGGCGTCGAGGGTGACGTTGTGGTCGTCCCCACCCCAACCGTCCTTGTCGCTCATGGGTCCAGACGTTCGCGGGAAAGGCGGGCAAAGATCTCAACCGCGCGGGCGGTGACCGGGCCCGGGGCCACCGGCTGCTCGTCGATCGCGTGAACCGGCAGCACATCCTTGACCGAGGACGTGATGAACACCTCTTGAGCCTGAGCCAGGACAGACATCGGCAGCGGCATTTCCCGAACCGTCAGCCCCTCGTCGCGGCACCACTCGATGACGAGGGCGCGGGTGATGCCGGCCAGCGGCCCGGAGTCCAGGTCGGGGGTCAGGATCTCGCCGTCGACGACCACGAAGATGTTGGACCCGGTGCACTCGCAGAGGTTGCCGACGGAGTTGGCAAAGACTGCCTCCACTCCCCCATGCTCCTTCGCATAGGCAAGTGCCACAACGTTTTCCGCGTATGACGTGGTCTTCAGTCCCGCGATGGCGCTGCGTTCGTTGCGGGTCCAGGGAACGACGACCAGCTTCGCCGAGTCGGGGCCCGGAGGCGTGGCGCTGGCAGTGACGATGTACGTCAGCGGTGAGGTGCCGCGGTCGGAGCCGAGGGGACCTGCGCCGCCGGTGACGGTGTAACGAAGCCGTCCGTAGGCGATCGGCTCCCCCAACAGCACCGCCTTGATTCCCGCGTCGATCACGCCGTGGTCGGCGGCAGGCAGGCCGAGCCCGGCCAGCGAATGGTCCAGCCGTCCCGCGTGTCGTGTCAGGGCAAAGGGAACGCCGTCGATCACCTTGCACGTCTCGAAGACCCCGTCGCCGACGGTGATGCCATGGTCGACCGCTGCGACCGACGGGCCTGCGGCATCGACCACTGCGCCGTTCACCCACGCACGGACACCGCCGCCGGGACTGTTCTGGCTCTTGCCCTGTTCGCTCACAGTCCCACCCTCCCAGATGCGAGTCCGATCAGGCGAGACGCCTTCAGCTCTGTCTCAGCCCACTCCCGGGCCGGGTCCGATCCCCAGGTGATTCCGCCACCGGTGCCGAACCGCAGCCACCGTTGTCCCGTGGCGTCCCGATCCGACCAGAACGTACGGATGCCGACGGCAAGCTCCGCCTGACCGGTGTCCGCATCCACCCATCCGATCGCCCCGCAGTAGGGCCCGCGAGGCACGGGCTCGAGGTCGGCGATGACCCGGAGCGCCGACGACTTGGGCGCCCCAGAGACCGATCCGGGCGGGAACGTCGCAGAGAGGATGTCAGACCAGGCCACGGCCGGACGCAGCTGTCCAGAGACCGTGGTGACCAGGTGCGTCAGCCCGGGATGATCTTCGGGCGCGCAGAGGGCATCGACGCTGACGGTGCCGGGACGGCATACGGCTGAGAGGTCGTTGCGCACGAGGTCGGCGATCATGATGTTCTCGGCGTAGTCCTTGGTCAGCATCGTTGACAGGCTCGTCGCGGTCCCCTTGATGGGACGGGACTCGATCCGCCCCGCATTCCGGATCAGGAACGCCTCGGGTGAGGCGCTGAGCACGTCCAAACCAGCTTCAGGGACGTGGATGCGACTGGCGAAAGGTGCCGGGTTGCCATGTGCGACAAGGGTTTCCAGGCTCGCGAGGTCAGCGTCGTCGCTCAGAGGATGGCTCATGATCCGGCACAGACACGCCTGATAGACGTCGCCCGCCGCGATGCGATCGCGGATCTGGGTCACGCCCGAGCGGTATGCCGTCTCGTCCAGCGACGTGCTCCAGTCACCGATCAGCGGTGCCCAGTCCGAGACCGTGGGAGCCTGCTCGTTGGTCATCTGCATGGTGCTGACCTGCGCGAAACGGACGCAGGTGACGTCGCCCTCGAAAGTCACGACGACAGCCCAGAACCCGCCTCCGTCAAGGCATTCGACGTTGTGGGCGAACTCGACTGCGTCACGGGCCAGTCGAGTGCCGAAGCGTGCGTAGGACACCGAACGATCGTAGGGCTCAGGGAAGCCACGGTTTGCCGGCGAACGCGGTGACCACCAGCGCGTGAGTGACCCACGGGACCTGCAGGGCCAGGCTGATGGCGCAGACCGTGGCCACCACGGCGGCCCGCTTGCGCAGGTTGGTCCCCGGCACGGGGCTGCCGATCATCAGCAGGCCCAGCGGGAAAGCGAGCAGGAGGTAGCGGAGTACGCCGGCATGCACACCGGCGACGGACAGCAGGTAGATCGGGTAGATGGCGAACCAGGTCCGCAGCTCCACGCCCCAGGTGCGGGTCAGCGGGCTGAGCGCCAGCACCACGAACAGGACCACCAGGAGCGCCACGCCGAGCACACCGATCCAGCCGATGTGCTCGTAGGCGTTGGTGAACCAGCCGAACCTGCCAGCCACCACGGCGCTGGACACATTTCCGCGGTCGGCGCCGGTGGCCTTGACCCCGCTCGTGATCGCGTTCGTAATCGTCGACCACAACGAGACCGAGGCCGCGGAAACCACTGCCAGCCCAGCTATCCCGGCAACCTCGCCACGCCGGATCGGTTCCTTTTCCCGCCCCCGCCACCGGAAGAAGGCGTGGACGATCACGACGACGGCCAGCGGCGGAGTCACCAGACGGGTCAGCGAGAGCAGGACCACGGCCGCCACCGCCCAGCCGTAACGGCGGCGCGCGATCAGCAGCAGGGCCGTGCATACCAGGAGCAGCGCGATGCTCTCGGAGTAGGCGGCCTGGAACAGCGGCGCTGCGACGAAGGAGTTCGTGAACAGCACCGCGACGCCTGCGGCGAACCGGCCGGCAGTGCGCTCGACGAGGGCGAACATGACGACCATTGCCGCGCCGCCCGCAACGAGGTTCACGATCGTGACGCACACGCCGAAGCCGAGACCCGTCACGGTCATCAACGCGCCGGTGACCATCGGGAACAGCGGCGGGAACGCGAACGCCCTGAGCGCATCCGCGCCGTGGAGGTCACCCGCAGCGGGCAGGTGGTACCCAGAAGTGGCAATGCGTTCGTACCACTGACCGTCCCAGTTGGTGATCAGGCCGAGGTAGCCGGGCGAGTCCGGATGTGCCGAGAACTGATAGATGCCAGGGTGATCGGGCGACGGAAGGGCCACCTGGTAGCGCGACGCAAAGGCAATGACCGCGACGCCGTAGATGCGAGCCAGGATGAAGATGGCCAGCGGCAGCCAGATCGAGAGCGGGATGGTGAGCCGCCCCAGATGCCACTTCATCGGTGAGGGGGGCTGCGCAGCTCTCGCAGCCATGGCACTCCCCGGGGATGACTCTCATGAACACAGTTCGGACCGCGCAACCCTACCGATGTGGGCGCGCCCACGTCAGGATCGCGAGATGATGTTGACCATGATCCCCATGGCGGAGCCGCTACCGGACATCCCGCTCTGGGTCCGAGGCAACGGCCTGGAGATCGTGCTGCTCGTCCTCGGCGCGATCCTGCTGACCCGACTCGCGACGTGGCTGCGGGCAATGATCACCGATCGCATCGACGCGAACGCCCGCGAGTCCGATGCGCTCGTCCAGTCGGAGGCCGCCAAACATCGCCAGGCATTGGCTCAGGTGCTCACCTGGACTGCTCTGGTCGTCGTCTACGTCATCACCGGGATGCAGATCCTCGACCGCGTCGGGGTGCCGATGACGGGTCTCGTGGCGCCGGCCGCCGTGGTGGGTGTGGCGCTCGGCATCGGGTCCCAGCGCCTGGTGCAGGACCTGCTTGCCGGGTTCTTCATCATCGCCGAGCGTCAGTATGGCTACGGGGACCTCATCAGCATCGCCGGTGTCGGCATCCCGGCGAACGTGATCGGCACCGTCGAGGACGTGAGCCTGCGGATGACCAAGATCCGGACCCTGAACGGCGAGGTCATCATCACTCCCAACGGCTCGATCGTGCAGCTCACCAACCTCTCCCGGGACTGGGCCCGGGCCGTGGTCGACGTGCCCTTCGCGCTCACTGTCGACATCGGTCGAGCCACCGAGATCCTGCGGCAGGTCGGGCGTGAGATCTATGCCGACGAGGAGCTGCACGCCCAGCTGCTGGATGAGCCGGCGGTGATGGGCGTCGAGAGCCTCGAGCTTGACCAGCTGCACGTCCGCGTCGTGGCCAGAACGCTGCCGGGCAGACAGTTCCTGGTCGGACGCGCTCTGCGCTGGCGGATCGCAGAGGCGATGCGGCGTGAGGGCATCCACGTGGCTGCGGAGCTGGACACCGTTGAGCCGACGGACATGACGTCGTGACGAGTGGCGCGCGGCCGTCGACATCGTGGCGTCCCTGGGTTTCCCGCTGGATGCGTCCCCGGCGGTCGACCTGGGTGCTGATGCTGCTGTTCGCCCTGACACTGACGACCTACCTGTGGGTTCGCCCGCCGCCACGCGTCGTCGTGACCATCCCCTCCAACGGGACCCCCGTGGTCACCACGCCAGAGAAGGCGACGCCCGAAAAGACGACGGAGCCGACCACGACCGGGCCCACCACGCTTCCTGCGACGGGTACCCCGAGCACGTCACCGACCGCTCAACCCACCACCGCGCCTACTACCTCAGGGGCCCCGGCAACAACCGGACCCACACCGACCGCAACCTCCCCCGCACCGACGACAACCTGACTGCAGCCGAATCGGCACGGCATACGGCATGAGGCATATGGCCGCTGCGTTGTCAGCCCGCGGGATCAGTCCGCGTCGTACATCCCTTCGGCCAGCGCGTGCTGCAACATCGCCCGTGCCGACCACATCATGACCTCACTGGCCTGCGAGCGGGAGAGACCGGCGATATCGGTGAGCCAGACCAGCGACTCGATCCCCACTGCACTGCGCACGGCAACCGCGAGCCGGTGCACCCCCGCGTCTCCCAGCTCCGGCACCAGGGGGGCGAGCGCGTCCTCGAACCATCCGATCGCCCGGCCTTTGCGCAACGGCAGGTCATGGGGTGTGGCGTCCGCCTCGAGGGAGAGCCGGAGCATGGTCCGGTGTTGTTGTTCGGCCTCAATGATCTGCTGCGTGAAAGCCTCAACTGCGCTCAGGAGCCGGTCCTCAGGGTCCGTGCCCGCATCCGCCGGGAGCAGCGTCACAATCTCGATCTCGGGGTGAGCGGCAACCAGCAGCGCCCTCTGGTTGGGGAAGTAGCGGTATGCCGTGGTGCGAGATATCTCGGCCTCGGCGGCCGCCTCCTCGACGGTCGGAGAGGTCACCCCGCGCGTCACCAGGGCGCGAGCGGCGGCGATCAGCTCGTTGCGGGTACGCCGCTTCTGGCCGGTCCGACCGGTCTGCTCGTACGTCATTGACATGCCGCTCACGGTACTCTACTTTCGTTATGGTACTCACGTACCATAACGATGAGAGGGACAGATCATGGACAAGACCACGGCGGCTCTGACGGCTACGGTGCGTGACAGCGGCGAGGGTGAACGGCGCTGGTTCTGCGGTGGGGGTGTCTTCACCTGGAAGGCCACCGCGGAGGAGACCGGCGGGGCGTTCATCGCCTTTGAGGACGATCTCGATGGCGGCAAGGCCACACCGCTGCACCTGCATCCTGAGGCGGATGAGACGTTCTACATGCTCGAGGGCGAGATCCTCCTGCACATCGACGGCCACGAGCGCCGACTCGGAGCGGGCGGCATGGCAGTCCTGCCTCGCGGTGTCCCCCACGCGTACGTGGTGACCTCCCCCAAGGCCCGAATGCTGTGCTTCCAGAACCCGGGGAGCGGCGAGGCGTTCTACCTCGACGCCAGTGAGCCCTTGAGCCAGACCGCGCCTGGCGGGGTGGTCGACTTCGGCCGCGTACAGTCAGCGGCGGTCAAGACCGGCGCCATCGAGATCCTGGGACCACCCCCGTTCTCACAGCCCTGACGGCACCAGATCAGCAGCACGGGCGCGAGGCATCAGCGAGAGGTCATTCCGTCACGCTGATCCGGGCCACGGCGCCGCTAGCGGCGTCTGGTCCGACACTCACCAGGGCCTCCCCCGGGTCGACGCGCAATGTCATGGTGCGGTCGTAGTAGGAGAGTTGCGCAGGGGTGATCGTGAAGGTGGCGGTGCCCGTTGATCCTGGTGCCAGCTCAAGGCTCACCCAGTCTGCGAGCTCTCGCAAAGGCCTTGTCACGTCGGCAACGAGATCGCGGAGGTAAAGCTGGACGACTTCGCGCCCCGTGCGTGACCCTGAGTTGGTGACATCGACGCTCACCTCGATCGATCCGCCGGCTAGTGGCATCTCGTGAGCGGACAGCCAGAGCGCCCCATAGCTGAACGTCGTGTAGGTCAGCCCCCACCCGAACGGCAGACGAGGCGTCACCAGCGAATCGAGGTAGCGACCTCTCACCGGATCTTCCGCGGCCTCGATGGGGCGGCCAGTGGGACGGGCAAGCGAGCTGGACGGGAGGTGGCCACTGCTGCGGGGAAACGTCATCGGCAGACGCCCGGCCGGCGAACGGTCGCCGAACAGGGTCTCGATCAGCGCCGGCCCGGCTTCGACCCCCGGGTGCCAGGCGATCAGGACGGCGTCAGCGAGGTCCAGAACCTCACCAAGGTCCAGAGGCCTGCCGGTAAACACGACAACGACAAGGGGTTTGCCGAGGGCAGCGATCGCACGCAGGACATCGAGCTGACCCGCGGGCAGGCCGATGTCGGTGACAGAGTTGGCCTCGCCAGAACGCGACGGGTGTTCGCCGACGAGTGCGACGGTGATGTCGGCCTGCCGGACCAGGTGCATCGTTCGGTCGCTGAAGCGCCCGTCGTCGACAATCGCCTTGTCCTGCAACCGAGTCCGGATGGCGGATGCCGGGCCAGCGACGTCCTCACCCCGGCCATCGAGAGACCAGGTGCCCAGCAGAGCCTCGCCCTCCTCGGCGAACGGACCAGTCAGCAGGACGCGACCCGGTTCCGGGGCCAGCGGAAGAACGCCGTCGTTGGAGAGCAGCACGAAGGACGCAGCGGCCGCATCTCGGGCCAGAGCCCGGGCGGACACCCCGGGGATCGTTGCGGCAGTGGTCGATCCGACAAACGGCCGTTCGAAGAGACCCAGCCTCAGCTTGAGCCGGATGATGCGACGTGCAGCGTCATCGACCAGTTCGAGCGGCACCTGTCCGGCTTCTACGAGCGCGGCGAGGTGTGCCGTGTACGCGCCGGTCACCATGTCGATGTCCACCCCGGCCGCGATCGCCTGCGCGGCCGCATCCCGCAGATCACTGGCGACGCCCTGATTGACCAGCTGACCGACGCCGTCCCAGTCGGCGACGACGACACCGTCGAAGCTCCACTCGCCCTTGAGCACGTCGCGCAGCAGCCGGCGGTGGGCGTGCATCGGCACACCGTCTACGTCGGTGAAGGCCGCCATCACGGTGGCGCACCCTGCATCGACCGCATCCCGAAAAGGCCTGAGATGGACATTGCGCAAGGTGTTCTCGCCGACGTGGACGGTCCCGTAGTCCCGGCCACCCTCCACCATCCCGTAGCCGACGAAGTGTTTCGCACAGGCTGCGACTGCCCCCGCCTCGCCAAGGCTGTCGTCGCCCTGGAAGCCGCGCACCATGGCCGCGCCGAGTCGACCGGCCAGCACCGGTGCCTCGCCCAGCGATTCGGCGACCCGGCCCCATCGTGGTTCCTCGGAGATGTCCAGCATCGGCGCGAACGTCCAGCAGACTCCGTCCAGACTCGCCTCGGCGGCGGCGACCTGCGCGGTGCGGCATACCAGGTCTTCGTCCCACGCGGCGGCCAGCCCGAGCGGGATCGGGAAGACAGTCCGGTGTCCGTGGATGACGTCCCTCCCGAACAACAGCGGGATTCCCAGGCGTGACTCATCGACCGCAATCCGTTGCGCTGCATCGAGAGTGGAGAATTGAATACCTGCATCGCGTTCGTTGCCTGCCGTCGCCCCGCTCGCGATGAGACTCGACCCGATGCTGCCCCTGCGGAGGAGCTCCACGTCGGCTGTGGGGTCGACATTGGCAACCTGGTGGGTCTGTCCCACCTTCTCGGCCAGGGTCATCTCAGACAGCAGCGCTTCGACACGTTCTTCGAGAGGGAGGTCGGTCCGCAACCACGGCCGATCGGCGCCGCCCACTGGCCCGCTGCCGCCGGTTGTAGTGGTCATGTCAGGACACCTGGATCTCGAGGTGGTTCAGCCCGGAGGCTTTCAGGCCCGCCTTGACCAGTGCCATGTCGACGGTGACCCCAGCGGCACGGTACGGGTTGAACAGCGGAGTCGTCGCCAGGGCAACCCCGTTCAGCGCCACCCCCGTAGGTCCCACGCCGTCAGGGCCGACCCTGAAGGTCAGGTCCACAGGTATGCCGTCCAGCGGCACGGTTGCCTGCAGCCCGTCCAGACCGGGAGCGAGCACCGGGTCGATCTCCAGAACGTCACCGCGCCGTCGAACGCCGAGCAGACACTCGACGACCAGTCGCAGGAACAGACCGGGGCCGGATGAGTAGACCCGCCAGCCTCCCTCGAGCGGCACCGTGCCATCCATCACGTCGCCGTACCGTTCGGCGGCCTCGTAGCGGTCGGCGAACGTGGCGTCGGAGGACGAGTAGTAGCAGGTCGACTGTCGCGGCCGCGCGTTCGGGATTCGCTCGGTGACGCCGATCGGGTTTGCCAGGGCCAGAGCCTCGAGCAGCCGCCCGGCGTCACCGTGGCGGGCCAGGGCCTCGGCATAACGCAGGTGGGCATGCGTGTACATGATCCCGATCTCACGACCGAAGAACGTGCTGGCCTCTGCCCGCTGGAAGACCTCCATCGGGCCGCCGTGGTACTGCGCCGGCCGGTCGAAGAGCCGGGCGCCGTCCGGGCCCAGCAGGTGTTGGTCGATGGTGTCCAGATGTTCGCGTGCCTCGCCCGGGGTGAGCAGGTCGCCGGAGATGGCGTGGATGATCTGCAGCAGGCCGTACTTCAGGCCGGTCCGCTGGTCCGACGGATGGACGAGGTGCTCGATCGACCCGTCGTCGGCGAACAGCCCGTAGCCGGCCAAGACCCCGTCGCGCATCAGCAGCGTGTGCATGGCCTCAGCGGTCTCGCCGGCCATCCGTTCGGACTGATTGGCGAATTCCGTTGCGTCCGCCGCGTTCTGACCCTCGAGCTGAGAGCTGACCGTCCGCAGTGATGCGGCCAGGGCCCGCAGTGCCTGCACCTGCAGGGTTGCCGTCCAAGTGGACGCAAGCCGTGCGGCCAGTTGTGGGTCGGCCGGTTGCAGCGAGTCGTTCCAGTCCCCGTGCCCGTATGCCGGTAGCGCGGTGCCCGGGACCGTGCTGGCGGTGATGATGGCCAGCGCCCGCCGGACGTGCTCGAGCAACGGCTCCCCCGCGGTTGCTCCGTTGTCGTCGACGAACGAGATTCGCTCGGCGAACAGGCTGGCGTCGCCGGTGACGGCCAGGTACTCCGCCAGCGCCAGGACCGGCCAGAAGATGACGTCCCCGTGGGAGTCGTTCTGCCCACCGCGGATCTCCCGCGGGTAGAACTCGAACGACTGGGGCCAGTCGCCTCGGGCGTTCTGGGCGCGAAAGACCCGGAGGATGACGTCGCGCAACGGTGCGGTCTGCCCCAGGGCGATGAGCAGACCCACCGGTCCCTGGCAGACATCGCGGGTGCCCCAGGCGCCGCCGGTGGACTGCTCCAGCCCTCGCGGCGACAGGTAGTGGACCAATGCGTCGTGGGCGAACCACGGCAACACCGCGTCGAGTCTCGAAACCTCTTGCGCCAGTGCCGAGTCCGCGGGCGGCTGCAGTCGCACCGCGCCCCTGATCGAATCCCAGAACTGCGGCAGGGCTGGGCCGGGAAGATCCTGCTTCGCCAGGTCGGCGGCGGGAATCAGGTCGGCGGTCAGCGTCACTCTCACGTCGCTGGTGGGCGCAGTGCGCATGGTGACCCAGGGAAGATCTCGTGACTGCCCGTCGAGGAAGAGGGTCTCGTCACGGCATACCGCGTCGATCGTTCCTGGCTCCCAGGAGAACCGGAACGACCCATCCGGGAACCGGGCCGCGGTCCGGGAGCCCCCCAGTGTCCGAACCGTGACGCCAACGTCATCGCGTTCAAGCAGAGGCGGTTCCGGGTCCTGACCGTCATCTCCGCCAAGGGCCACGTGGGCGCAGATCAGGAGACGGACCGGCGGTCCCTCCACGACCTTGATCGCGAGACCCAGCTCGTGCGACCCGGCAGGCGCGCGGGAGACGACCTCGAGCAGGCCGCCCTCATGGGCGTACCACCACCGGCAGGAGTCAAGGCTGACCGCCCACGCGCTGGGTTCGTCCAGCAGGGTCCATCCGGTCGGGGCATCCGGGGACTCCACGAAGATCCGCAGCCCCTGGGCCCGCCGCAGCCCCAGGTAGCTGCGTCGGGTGGACAGCATCGTGTTCAGGCTGACGTGTCCCTGGGTGACCTGCGAGTGGAACGTCCCCGCCATCCAGGCCGTGCTCGTCAGACTGCCCTCGTCGGGCACGAGCGCCGTCCCCGTCCTCATGACATGGCCGTGCGGGCGAAGGACCGCTGCCTGCTTCGCGCTGGTGACGACATGACTTCCGTCGTCGGTGAAGTAGCTGAGCAGGGTCTCGCCATCCCACTCAGCGTGCCGGCAACCCCCGCCGCCGAGCCCGAACAGCTGATCGTCATCCAGCGGCGTGCACGCAAGTGCAGGGGCTGATGAGAAGAGCGACGAAGCGGCAATCCGTCCGCTCTTTGAAAAGGTTTCTGTTGTATGGCGATCCGCCGACCTCTCCGCTTCGGGCTGGCCAAGGACTTCGTCGATGACGGACGCGTCGTCATCGGAGGTCGCTGCCGGGTGGTCGGGCCGGTACGCCCCGAAGAAGCCGGTGACGATGGTGTCGCCCTCTGCCACCGTGACGGGACGGGCCTGAATGAGGGCAAGGGTGTGCTCATGCTGAAGTCGGGTGTTGGGAAGGTCTTTCGACGACAACCCCGGCAGTTGCAGGGCGTCGGTGCCCCAGCCCACGCCCTCGCCCAGACAGCCGACAACGGCCCACGGAGCGGTGGGGCCAGGCATGTTCTGACGTACGCCAAGGACCGTGCCAGCCGCCGTGGTGACCACGGGAGTGAGATCCAGATACTGGCTGACGTAGTACTCGCAGGCTCGCACGTCCCCGTAGGGAGCCAGCGCCAGGTCCTGGGCGTAGACCAGGTCGATCTCGGTCGGGCCTGGGCGCAGGCTGGTCACCGAAACGTGCCAGTACCAGGCGGTCAGGGACTCTGCGAGCCTGAACCTGACGGCGTACTGAAGGCCTCGCCAGACACCGATGATGATGGGACCGGCGCCGCTCCAGCTGACCGTGCTGACGCTGCCGGGCCCGATCAAGGCCACCGCCTCGGCGCCCTCGTCCTCTCGAATCCGCAGATACAGGTTGGCCGGACCGGACTCGAGCTCGTCGGCCGGGTACATCAGCAGGCTTCGATCGCCCACATCCAGCCGCCGCAGGACGCCGCTGGTGGTGAACTGGGCCCGAATCCCGGATGGGCTGCTGCCGAAGCCCATCCGGGAAGGCTCAGCTTCTTGGTCGCTGAGATGAGTCAATGAACTGTCCTGCCAAACCAGAGCGGTCAAGCTCTCCTAGGAAATGACGCCGGCGCCGAACTCCTCGATGCCTATCAGCGGCTTGATCGTGGCTTCGATGTCGCCCTTGATGAAGTTACGACGAATCACGTTGTTGCAGAACACATTTCCGATCGCTCCAAGCACCATGGCCTGGTCGAGTGACAGGTAGCGCTTGGCGGTGAGTTTGGACTTGACCGCGACGGCGTCGTAGAAGCCGCCCTCGCCATACGCCTTCAGATCTGTCTCGATCTTGACGAGGTTCTGGTATGCCGCAGCCGGCTCGTACTGCATGGCCAGGAACGCCGCGTGGGGTGTGACCACGCCGTCGCCCCAGTCGGGGGTGGCGCTGGATCCGTCAGTACGGGGTCCGTAGCTGCCGTCGTAGTAGTTGGTGCGCTGCATGTCAGAGGGGTAGCCGTCAGGCCGCATCCCGATGGCGTCGACTCCCCACTCGCTGTAGCCGCCACCGGGCTTGCTGGCCGGTGAGAACCCCCAGTAGCCGTACTTGGCCTCATCCAGACCGTGTTCGCGCTGGGCGCGAACCGTGAGCGCGTGGTTGATGCCCCACGACCGCGGTGCCCAGCTGGCCTCTGGCACAAAGAGATCAGGCATCAGCGCCTCGAACATGTCGCCGCCCCAGCTCGGGACGATGTGCATGCCGCGGTAGGTGTAGGCGCCCTCGAAGACGTCGACACCGGCGTAGGTGCGGTGCTCACCGACCGGCTTCTGCTCCTGCCAGTCCCAGTTGTCCGGGAACGTCCGCATGGTGGCGAAGTAGGCCTCCGGCGGGATCTGGCCATGGGCAATGCCGATGTAGGTCGCGATCCGTGGCTCGGAGTTGAGGATGTCGTAGTGGTTGGGCGTGTAGAAGACGTCCGGGCCGATGCCCAGGTAGTTGCCCGTCACGAATCCCTGCGGCGGCACAGGCTCGACGTCCCAGAAGCCTCCGCGCAGCAGTCCAGCGGTGCCCGCGCGTGCGTCCTTGTTGAAG
>JBDTMW010000031.1:0-12948 GCA_039934065.1 Actinomycetota bacterium
AGCGCCGAGGTGATGACGAGGAACAGCAGCGGCCCGGGGCTGATGCCGGCGGCGAAGCCGATCGACAGGCCCAGGAGCAGTGCTTCCACGGCCGCGACTCTACGGCAGGGCCTGCCCTACCACGCGCGGCTGCGGGTCGGCGGGATGGACGTGGAAGTACCTCGCCCCGGCGGGCACGTGGCTCAGGCGCGAACGAGCCGAAGTGCCAGGTCGCCGTATGCCGTGCCGATTGCCTGAGGGGTACGCCGCACGCCCGGCCCGTACCATCGCGCCACGTCGATGGTCAGTGACTGCAGGGCGAGGGTGGTCATGGCGACATCCGGCACGTCGAAGTCGCCACTGGCAACACCGGCCAGCAGGACGTCGCTGACCACGGCGTCGATCCGTTTGCGCACCGCCAGGATCTCGTCGCGGTGCTCGGACGTCAGGTGCGGAAACTCGTACTGCACGATCCGCGCGGTCCGGAACTGCTCCGCATGCCAGCGGGCGAAGGCCGACACGATCGCCATCAGCTGGCCAGGGGGAGCCTGTGCGCTGTCGCGCGCGCTGGTCACGATCTCGAGGGCCAGCGCGTGCCCTCGCTGGCAGATCTGGAACAACAGGTCCTGCTTGCTCGCGAAGTGGACATAGACGCCGGCTGGGCTCATCTTGGCGCGGGCTGCGATGTCTCGGGTGCTCGTTGCGTGAAACCCCTTGTCGGCAAAGGCATCCACGGCGGCATCCATGAGTCGCCGGACGGAATCCCCTGTATGACGGCCGGTGGCCGACGTCCCGGAGGCGGTCATGGTTGACAGCATGCCCCACCTCATCGAAACTAAGCAAGCGCTTAGTGATCCTGGAGGATGAGATGCCACGCAACGTGTACACCGCTGACCACGAGACCTTCCGCGACACGGCTCGTGAGTTCGTCGAACGCAGCCTCAAACCTCGTGCCCAGCAGTTCATCGAGGACCGGCGCATCGGTCGCGAGGTCTGGATCGAGGCTGGGAAACAAGGGCTGCTCGGGCTCGAGATCCCGGAGGCCTATGGCGGCTCCGAGGCCCGCGACTTCCGGTTCAACGCGGTCCTGGCCGAAGAGCTGTCGAAGTTCAACGCCGCCGCGTCCTCCTGCTTCGGTATCCATACCGACTGCGTCGCCCCCTATCTCGTGGACCTGGGCACCGAGGAGCAGAAGCAACGTTGGCTTCCCGGCTTCTGCTCCGGTGAGCTGATCACCGCCATCGCGATGACCGAGGCCGGTGGTGGCTCGGACCTCGCCGCGCTCAAGAGCACCGCAGTGCGCGATGGTGAGGACTGGATCCTCAACGGTTCCAAGACCTTCATCACCAATGGCTTCCAGGCCGATCTCGTCATCGTCGCTGCCAGGACCTCGCCGGAGAAGGGCGCCAAGGGCATCACGCTGTTCGGTGTCGAGACCGGCATGCCCGGCTTTGAACGCGGTCGCAAGCTCGACAAGGTCGGTCAGGAGGAGTCCGACACCGCCGAGCTGTTCTTCACCGATGTGCGCATTCCGGGGACCAACGTCATCGGTGAGGTCGACCGGGGCTTCATCGCGATGATGGAGCGGCTTCCCCAGGAGCGGGTCGGTGGTGCCGTGTCCAACACCGCGCACGCGCAGCAGATCCTGGACGAGACGATTGCCTATGCCAAGGAGCGCAAGGCTTTCGGCCAGCCGATCGGCTCGTTCCAGCACAACAAGTTCCTCATCGCCGAGCTGCAGACCAAGCTTGAGGTCACCCAGGCGTATGTCGACGACTGCGTCGAGGCCCACAACGAGCGCAAGCTCACTGCGATCGACGCCGCCAAGGCCAAGTGGTGGTCGGCGCAGGTGCAGAACGACGTGCTCGACGCCTGCGTGCAGCTCTACGGCGGCTACGGGTTCATGAACGAGTACCGCGTAGCACGAGCCTGGCGTGACGCCCGGGTCACCAAGATCTGGGCTGGCTCGAACGAGATCATGAAGGAGCTCATCGGCCGGGATCTTGGCCTGTGAGCACCAGGTCTGTGAGCACTATCTGAGAACCGCAGATCTGGGCAGCCTGGTCGTGGCAGCCTTGTCTGGGTAACCAAGGAGCGTCGCATATGGGCATCACCCACCAGGACAAGGTCGCGATCGTCACCGGCGCCAGCCGCGGAATCGGCCTGGGTATCGCCCAGCGTCTGGTCGCCGATGGGGCCCGTGTGATCATCACGGCGCGCAAGCCCGAGGCGCTCGCTGAGGCGGTGGATGCCCTCGGCGGTCCGGCACATGCGCTGGCTTTCGCGGGTCATGCCGATGATGCGGCCCACCAGAGCGAGGTGGTTGCGGCCGCGCACGAGAGGTTCGGGCGCCTGGACTTCCTGGTCAACAACGCCGGCATCAACCCCTCCTACGGACCCATGCTGGAGACGGACATCGATACCGCCCGCAAGGTGATGGAAGTCAACGTTCTCAGCGCGTTCAGCTGGACCCAGAGGGCCGTTGACTCCGGTCTGGGGACGCCCGACGCACCCGGGGGAGCGATCGTCAACGTCGCCTCGATCGCCGGCCTGCGCGCCACCGGGCTCCTGGGCTGGTATGCCGTGAGCAAGGCTGCGCTGATCCATCTGACCGCCGAGCTCGGCTACCAGCTTGGCCCGAGCGTGCGCGTCAACGCGGTGGCTCCGGCCGTCGTCAAGACCCAGTTCGCGCAGGCGCTCTACGAAGGCCGTGAGGACAAGGTTGCCTCGCGCTACCCGCTCAAGAGGCTCGGCGTCCCGGAGGACGTTGCCGGAGCCGTCTCGTTCCTGCTGTCCGGCGACTCGTCATGGATGACCGGCCAGACCCTCGTCCTTGACGGTGGCGTCAGCCTCGGCGGTGGCCTGTGAGCCGGTTCGACAACCAGGTGGTCGTCATCACCGGTGGCGGCAGGGGGATTGGTGCTGCCTACGCCCGGATGTTCGCGGCCAACGGCGCGAAGGTCGTCGTCAACGACATAGACGCTGAGGCCGCGCGCCAGAGCGCGGCTGCGGTTGGTGGGATCGCCGTCCCCGGCGACGCCTCGACCGAGGCTGGCGTCGAGATGCTCATCGGCACCGCGCGCGAGCTGGCCGGACCGATCGATGTCTACTGCGCCAACGCTGGCGTTGCCCGCGCCGGAGTTGTCGATGCTGCCGAGGAAGAGTGGGAGACCTCCTGGCAGATTAATGTCATGGCGCACGTGCGCGCATCCAAAGCCCTTATACCGCAATGGGTTTCACAAAGGCACGGCATGTTCGTCTCGACAGTTTCGGCGGCCGGGCTGCTCACCATTCCCGGGGCTGCGCCCTACGCCGTGACCAAGCACGCCGCCTTCGCCTACGCAGAGTGGCTGGCGGTGACCTACGCGGATGCGGGCGTGCGCGTACATGCTGTGTGCCCGCAGGGGGTGCGCACACAGATGCTGGAGGACGCCGGCGCCGCCGGCAGGGCGCTCATGGAGCAGTCGGTGATTGAGGCAGACGATGTCGCGTCGGCCTTGCTGGTGGCTATCGAGGCCGAGCGGTTCCTGGTCCTGCCGCACCCCGAGGTCGGTCTGATGTATGCCGGTCGCGCGGCTGACCCCGATCGCTGGCTTTCGGGGATGCGACGGCTGATCAGGTCGCTGCCCACGGATGAGATGGGAGTGGTCCGTTGATGCGTGCCTGGCAGATCGCCCGGTTGGGTGAACCGGTCGACGTGATGAGCCTCGTTGAGACAGAAGCGCCTTCGGTGGCGCCCGGTCACGTGCTCGTCGATGTCAAAGCGGCCGCTTTGAACTTCCCTGACGTCCTGATGGCCCGGGGGCTCTACCAGGTGCAACCGCCGCTGCCCTACATCCCGGGCGTCGAGGTCTGCGGCACCGTCGTCGAGGTCGGGGAAGGCGTCAACACCGTTTTCGCCGGGGCGGCGGGCGGAGGCAGTGTCGCGATCGCGGTCGGAGATCGAGTGGTGGGCACGCCGGCAGTTCCGTTCGGCGGCCTGGCTCAGCGGACCCTCATCCCCGGTTCGGCCGTCTTCCCCGCGCCTGAGTCCCTTGACGACGCACAGGCGGCCGCCTTCACCATCGGCTATCAGACGGCATACGTGGGGCTTGTTCGCCGGGCCGGTCTTCAGCCGGGTCAGACGTTGTTGGTTCACGCGGCCTCCGGTGGCGTCGGCTCGGCTGCCGTTCAGGTGGGCAAGGCGCTTGGCGCCACCGTGATCGCCGTCGTGGGCCGTGCTGAGAAGGTCTCTGCCGCAACGGAGTCGGGCGCCGACCACGTGATCGACCGGTCCGCCGTCGACCTCGTCTCGACCGTCAAGGGGATCGTCGGGTCCGCCGGTGTCGATGTCGTGTTCGATCCGGTGGGCGGGGCAGCCTATGACGCCTCGACCAAGGTGATTGCCTTCGAGGGTCGGATCATCGTGGTCGGCTTCGCCGGCGGGACGATCTCGGAACCGGCGCTCAGCCACGCCCTCGTCAAGAACTACTCGATCGTCGGCCTGCACTGGGGGCTGTACCTCCAGCGCAACCACGCCGTGGCCGCCGAGGCACATGCCCGGCTCAGCGCCTGGGCCGCCGAGGGCATCATCAGGCCGCTGATCTCGGAGCGCCTGGCCTTCGAGGGCGCCGCCAACGGTCTCGAAAGGGTGGGCGCCGGCCGGTCCACCGGGCGGATCGTCGTCCTGGCCCCCATCCCCGCCTGATCAGAGCACCGCGGCGGGACCAGGCTGGGTGCGAGGCTCAGTCCTGGGGTCCACCGGCCACATAGATGACCTGGCCCGAGACGAATCCGGCCTCTTCGCTGGTCAGGAACGAGATCGTGGCCGCAATGTCCTCAGGCTGGCCGACGCGTCCGACCGGGATCTGAGCGGCGGCGCCGGCCATGAAGTCCTCGAACGGGACCTTCATCCGCTCGGCGGTCGCCTTGGTCATATCGGTGGCAATGAAGCCGGGTGCCACTGCGTTGGCGGTCACGCCGAAGCGTCCGAGCTCGATCGCCAGGGTCTTGGTGAAGCCCTGCAGCCCGGCCTTGGCGGCAGAGTAGTTGACCTGGCCGCGGTTGCCCTGGGCCGAGGTCGAGGACATGTTGACGATCCGGCCGTACTTCTCGGCTGTCATGTGCGCCTGGACCGCTTTGGTCATCAGAAAGGCACCACGAAGATGCACGTTCAGGACGGCGTCCCAGTCGTCGACCGTCATCTTGAAGATCAGGTTGTCGCGCAGGATGCCGGCGTTGTTGACCAGGATCGTCGGAGCTCCCAGCTCGGCCGCAACCCGTGCCACAGCGGCGTCGACCTGGTCCGGCTGCGACACGTCGACCCCCACGGCGATGGCCCGGCCGCCGGCGGTGGTGATCGCCGACACCGTTGCTGCGCACGCAGCCTCATCGAGGTCCAGCACCGCGACGGCATGCCCGTCCTTGGCCAGCCGGACGGCGGTTGCGGCGCCGATGCCGCGGGCAGAGCCGGTGACGATCGCGATGCGCTGGGTGGTGGTGTTCACGGGGGCCTCCAAGGCGTGGGGATAAGTGCGAGCAGTTACTGGACAACAGAAGAGGTAGACAACAAAAGACGTAGACGACAGAAGACGTAGACAACAGAAGACGTAGACAGAAGAAGACAGTGTCAACAAAGGGAGTTGGCCGGCTAGGTCAGAGCATCGAGCCCCGCGGACGCCAGTGGTTTGACGATACTGCCGATCTGGTCGAAGCCGACGCCGACGGTCTGCCCCGCGACGTGGCGGAAGTGGATGCCCTCGCAGATCACCGCGAGCTTGTAGTAGCCGAGCGCGGTGTACCAGGACAGCCGGCTGACATCCAGGCCTGAGCGATCGGCATAGCGCTGGATGAGGGACTCCATCGAGGGAAAGCCGTTGTGCGGGCCCATGCCGTCCGAGACGATGCCGGTGACTCCCGGAACGGGAACCGCATAGACCGGGAGCAGGCCGAGGTCGCACAACGGGTCGCCGAGAGTGGCCATCTCCCAGTCGAGGACGGCCCGGATCTGCTGGTCGGGCCCCACGATGACGTTGTCGAGACGATAGTCACCGTGCACCACACTGGCCCGCTGGCTGACCGGAACGTGGCTGGCCAGCTCTGCTGCAAGGGTGTCAACGCCAGGCAGGTCGCGGGTCCGGGACCGCTCGAGCTGTTGGGTCCAGCGGCGCACCTGCCGTTCGAGGAAACCGTCGGGGTGGCCGAAGTCGGCGAGCCCAACCTGTGCAGGATCCACCTCATGAAGGTCGGCCAGGGTGTCAATCAGCTTGTTTGCCAAGGCAGTTCGCTGAGCATCATCCAGCGAGGCGGTGTCTTTGCTGTATCGCAGGATCGACCCGGCGACGTATTCCATGACGTAGAACGGGGCACCGATCACGCTGGGGTCCTCGCACATCATCACCATGGCGGGGACGGGCACCGGAGTCTGCGCCAACGCCGACATCACGCGGTATTCGCGGGCCATGTCGTGTGCCGTGGCCAGGACGTGCCCCAGGGGCGGTCGGCGTAGCACCCAGTCGTGAGAGCCGTCGGTGAGCCGGTAGGTCAGGTTGGACTTGCCCCCTTCAACGAGCTCGGCCCGCCAAGGCTCAGCGCCGTCAGAGGCCTTGCCCAGCAGTGGCGCAAGGTAGCCCGACAGCGCGTCGAGGTCGAGTCCGTCAGCCATGCATGCGAGCCTACTAAGCGATTGCTTAGGACGACAGCCCGGCGACAGTGGCAACAGTCACGCCGCCGCGGTCACGCCTTCTTGACGCGGAGCATGCCTTCCTGGGCCACCGTCGCGATCAGGATGCCGTCGGTGTTGAACATCCGGCCGGCGGCGAGCCCCCGGCCGCCCGAGGCTGATGGTGAGGACTGGGTGTACAGGGTCCAGTCATCTGCCCTGCCGGGTCGGTGGAACCACATCGCGTGGTCGAGGCTGGCCGCGCGCAGACGTCGGTCGGACCAGGCGAGGCCGTGGCGGCGAAGGACGGGCTCCAGCAGTGCGTAGTCCGAGCTGTAGGCAAGGACTGCGGCATGCAGCAGCGGGTCGTCGGGCATCTGGCCAACTGCCTTGAGCCAGACGCTCTGCTGGGCTGCACGCTGTCGCCCCGGACGGATGTAGATCGCGCCTTCGACATGGCGCTGGTCGATGGCCTTCTCCTTCGACCAGAAGACGGCCTGCGGGTCATCGAGCCCGTCGAACACCTCAGCCAGCGTCTGCAGGCTTTCGGGGTCAGGCGCAGAGGGCATGGAGTCCTGGTGGTCCAGACCCTCGGCGTCGGTCTGGAACGACGTGATCAGCGACAGGATCGGCTTGCCGGACTGGATGGCGTGAACCCGCCGGGCCGAGAAGGAGTGCCCGTCGCGCAGTCGCTCCACGGCGAAGCGGATCGGCTGGTTGGAGTCTCCCGCGCGCAGGAAGTAGCCGTGCAACGAGTGGATCCGGCGTGGGTGTTCTGCCGCATCCTCGAGGTCGTTGACGGTCCGGCCGGCGGCGATCACCGACTGGGCAAGCACCTGCCCGCCGAACACCCGGCCATGCGGCATCGGCTGGCTGCGCCCGATGAAGACATCCACCTCGGATTCGCCGAGCTCGGATGCTGCCGGGGCCTCGCCGAACGTGCGGCGGGCCGAGCCGGCGGACGTGAGGTCCAGGACGTCGAGCAGGTCCTCGAGCGGGTCGGCGATGGCGGGGTTCTCGGGGCTGGTCACGCTCGTGACCATATCCGCGGCTACCATGAAGCGCCATGAACGAGCACCCTTACTACGTCGACGTCCCGCTGCGGTGGTCCGACATGGACGCCTACGGCCACGTCAACAACGTCCAGTTCCTTCGCCTGCTCGAAGACGCCCGCGTGGTCGGCTTCCAGGCGTGGTTCGGCCAGGATCGCAGCCTGCTCGACGAGGGTGTGCTGGTCGCCCGACACGAGATCGAGTACCTGGCCCCGCTGACGTTCCGGCACGCGCCGATCCGCGTGGACATGTGGGCGACCAAGGTCACGGGGGCCAGCTTTGACCTTGCCTATGAGGTGCGCGACCCCGCCGAGATCGGCACGACCCTCTATGCCCGCGCCGAGACGACGTTGGTCGCCTACAACTTCGAGGGGCTGAGCCCCCGCCGGCTGCGCCCGGACGAGCGGGCGGTTCTCAAGGCTGTGGCGGGCGATCCGGTGCCCTTCCGGTGGCGGCAGCGGGTCAGGTCATGAACGAGCTGATGTTCGCCGACTCATACACGCGCGAGGACCTGAGGACGTTCGTCAACCGCGCCCGCTCCCTTGACGCCGACGGCGCAATACGACTGCAGTCACACGGTATGGCGCTCGCGGCCTATGTCGGTGTCCTGCCGGGGCAGGGGCTGATGACGACCGGCGCGATCATCGGGCTGAGGATCATCGCTCTCGGCGATCCGGCTGATGTGGACGTCACCGTGTCGCTGGCGAGCATGGCCGAGCGGCTCGCGCGAAAGGGGATCGAGGCCTTCTCGCTCCCGCCGACCACGGTCCAGGTCGGCTGGGCGGCGTTGGCACCTCCGCGCGGCGGCTGGGAGCCCGTGGGCGTCCTGAGCATCGCTGACCTGAAAACCGTTGCCACACAAGGCATTGCCGAGATCGCCGAGGGCACCCCAGAGGGCTCGGGGCCGCACGCGGTCGAAGCGCTGCGGCAGCGCGTGTGGTCCCGCGACACGCAGACGATCCCGCCGATCCAGTCCGGGGCTGCCTTCGCGGCCTACGCGCTCGGGTTCCTGGCACCGGGCGTCACGGATCCCGAGAGCGCAAAAGTCTTTACCAATGGCCGCTGGTCAAGGCTCTCGACCCCTTCGGGTCACGTCCTGATGCGTTGACCGCCCAGCATCACCAGGGACGCGACGCCGGCCAGGATCAGCCACATCAGGACGAACACCGGTATGTCCGAGCCCTGAGGACTGTGCATCGCGGCAAACACCGCACCGGCAGCTGAGATGCCCATGACGCTGCCAAGCACGTCGGCGAGCTGGAGCGAGGACGCCGAGCGCCCGTGGTCACGCACGGCCGACAGTGCCAGTGCGAGGACCGATGTGGAGGACATGGCCAGCCCCATGCCGAGTCCTGACAGTGCCGTGGCCAGGCCGACCAGGTAGTAGTGCCAGTTGAACTGGGCGATGGCCGCGAGCAGCAGGATCCCGACGGTAAGCGACGCGCCACCGCTGATGACCAGCTCCGAACGGCGGTCGTGCAGCCTGTGATGGCCCTGCACGGTCGAGCCGACCGACCAGCCGAGCGCCCCGACGGTCAGCATCAAGCCCGCGGTGGTCAGCCCGAGGTGGCGCTCGTTGACGAGCATCAAGGGGATGAAGGTGAAGGCACCGTTGAACGACCCGGTGAGCAGGAAACGGCTGGTCATGACCGACGGGAGTCCCCGCGCCATCCGGACGCTCCCTGGCGGCAGGAGGCGAGGTGCGATCAGGGCGACTCCGACCAGGCCGACCAGGGCGACTGCCACCGGCAGCAGATGGGCCGGCGCCAGCTGGTCCGCTCCCCACTGCATCGCACCCGCAGAGAGCGCAACGGCCAGGCCCAGGATCGCCATCTGACGGTGACCCGAGTGGTTGACAGCGTCGGCGGGCTCGGTGTCGGCGGGCTGGGTTTCGGCGGGCTGGGTGTCGGCGGGCTCGGTGTCGGCGGGCTCGGTGTCGGCGGGCACCGGGCCGAGATGCACTGAGCCGTTGGTGATGCGGTGCCGCTGGGACAGGACCACCGCGACAGTCACGGCGATCGGGACAAGCACGATGAGGAACACCCAGCGCCAGGACCAGGTGGAGGCGAGCCAGCCGCTGATCGGCGGCCCGATCAGCGAGGGCAGCACCCAGGCGGCCGACATCCAGCTGAACACCTTTGGCCGCAGCGAGTCCGGGTACGCGCGGCCGATCACGACATACAAGGCGACGACGATCAGCCCGGAGCCGAGGCCTGCGACGAGGCGGCCGACCAGGAGCATGGGGAACGTCTGCGCGAGCCCGGCCACCGCCGAACCGGCTGCCAGCAGCGCCTGTCCGGCGAACAGCGAGGGCAGCGGGCCCTGCCGGTCCGACCAGACGCCGGCCAGGACGATCCCGAGCAGCTCAGCCGTGAGCATGAGCGAGAAAGCCAGCCCGTACGAGCGGACCGCGTCGAGATCTCTCGCGACGCTGGGCATGGCCGTCGAGATGGCCATCGCCTCGAACGCGATGATGGTGATCAACGCGAGCAGCGCCACCGTCAGCAACCGGTAGGCCGGGCCCATCGGGCCGCTGCCCCCGCGAGCCAGGGTGTCGGCCGAGAGCTGTTCTGCTGCAGGGGTCATGGCCGGCCGGTGAGCCAAACGGTCGTGTCGGCGGGCACGAGTCCCTCTGCGGTCAGCGGGCCGCTGGACAGCAGCATGGTGGCGCCGTGGGGGACGGCCACCGGCGTCGGGCCCACGTTGGTGATGACCAGCACAGACGGGCCGGCGTCGGGCTCGTTCACGAAGGCCAGCACGTCTTCGGCGTAGCCCTCCACCCAGCTCAGCGAGCCGGTACCGAGTCCGTGCGTGCGACGGGTCGCCAGCAGCGCGCGATACAGCTCGAGGGTGGTGCCGTCAACGCCGATCTGACGGTCGACAGCCAGCGCCGCATAGGACTGCGGTTGCGGCAGCCAGGTCAGCTCGGAGGGGCCGAAACCGTATGACGGCCGGTCGCCTTCCCACGGCATCGGCACCCGGCAGCCGTCCCTGCCACGCTCGGTGTGGTTGCCGCGCGACCACGCCGGATCCTGGCGGACGTCGTCGGGCATGTCGGTCGAGTCCGGCAGTCCCAGCTCCTCGCCCTGATAGAGGTAGGACGAGCCGGGCAGGGCCAGCATCAGGGCGGTGGCAGCACGGGCTCGACGCAGGCCGAGAACCGCATCCGGCTGGGGGTCGCCGACGCCGATTCCGTTGGGGCGTTTGGTACCCACCGGAAGTCCGAGCCGTGAGGAATGGCGCACGACGTCGTGGTTGGACAGCACCCACGTGGTGGGGGCGCCGACCGAGTCAGCGGCAGTGAACGACGTGGTGATGACGGCGCGCAGGTCGCCGGCCCGCCACTGCGTCTGCAGGAACTCGAAGTTGAACGCCTGGTGCATCTCGTCCTGGCGGACGTATCGAACCGCACGCTCCTGCGAGTCGACCCAGGCCTCGGCGCAGAGGATGCGGTCGTTGTCGCCCGAGTAGCCATCTGCGCCGATTGGGTTGTAGGAGTTGAGGATTCGGCGCCACGCACGATAGATCTCGTGCACGCCGTCCTGGTCCCACATCGGCGGCTTCGTGCCGTGGTGGTCGTGCGGCATGCCGTCTGCGTCGCCCAGGATGTGCAAGGGCTCGTCCCAGTTAGGCAGCCCCGCTTCCTTGATCAGCGCGTTGGCGACGTCGACCCGGAAGCCGTCGACGCCCTTGTCGAGCCAGAACCTCAGCACGTCCTCGAACTCGGCGCGGACCTCGGGGTTCTCCCAGTCGAAGTCGGGCTGCTTGGGGTCGAACAGGTGGAGGTACCACTGGCCGTCGGTGTCGCCGTTGGCCTTGGTACGGGTCCAGGCAGCGCCACCGAAGACGCATAGCCAGTTGTTCGGCGGCAGGTCTCCGTTGGGGCCCAGGCCATCGCGGAAGATGTAACGCGCTCGCTCGGGGCTGCCCGGTCCGGCGGCCAGTGCGGCCTGGAACCATGGGTGCTCGTCGGAGGAGTGGTTGGGGACGAGGTCGACGATGACCTTCAGGCCGAGGTCGTGCGCGGTGGCCAGCAGAGTGTCGGCGTCGCCCAGGGTGCCGAAGATCGGGTCGATGTCGCGGTAGTCGGCCACGTCATAGCCGGCATCGGCCTGGGGGGAGACATAGAACGGGGACAGCCAGATGGCGTCCACGCCCAGGTCGCGCAGATAGGGGAGGCGATCCGTGATCCCCGGCAGGTCCCCGACGCCGTCGCCGTTGCCGTCAGCCCACGAGCGGGGGTAGATCTGGTAGATCACGGCAGAGCGCCACCACTCGGGCTCCGTGGCGGGGCGAGCGTGGACCAGCGAGGTTGAGGGCGCCTCGTCGGGCAGGTCGGTGTCGAACAAAGCAGTAGAGATGTCAGTCCTCCAGGGAGTTGACCATCGACTGTGCCGCCTGGGTGAGGTAGTCGCGCAGGATCAGGTCGTTGGCAGGCGCGAGGTCGAGGGAGTCGACCGCGGCCATGATGTGCGTGAGCCACCGGTCGCGCTGGGCGACGGTGACCTTGAACGGGGCGTGGCGCATCCGCAAACGCGGGTGCCCACGATCCTGCGAGTACGTCGCGGGACCACCCCAGTATTGCTCCAGAAACATCCTGAACCGAATCTCGGCAGGCCCGAGGTCGTCCTCGGGGTAGAGCGCCCGGAGCTCTGGGTCGCCGGCCACTCCGGCGTAGAAATCGTGGACGAGCTTGCGGAACGTCTCGTGGCCGCCCACCTCGTCGTAGAAGCTAGGCATGGGGAGCATCCTGCCCTCGGCCGTACGGCGGCATGATCAGCGGAGCACGGATCCCCGCCTGGTCGAAGGCGATCTTGACCCGCTCGCGGATCTCCCGTGACACGCCGAAGCTCTCGTTCGGGGCACATTTGGCGATGATGCGAACCGTGACCACACTGCCGACGATCGACTCCACCCCGGCGACCACCGGTTCCTCGAGCAGCCGCGTCGACCAGTCCTCCGATGCGTCCATCTCGTGCACCACGTCGCGGATCAGCGGCAGGACGACGTCGAGGTTCTCGCTGTAGCCGACCGGGATGTCCACCACCGCCGTCGACCACCCCTGCGAGCGGTTGCCGATCCTGACGATCTCGCCGTTGCGGATGTACCAGACGATCCCGGTGAAGTCCCGCACCCTGGTGACCCGCAGCGTGACGTCCTCCACGGTGCCGATCGCCTCACCGGTGTCGATGACGTCGCCCACGCCGTACTGGTCCTCGAGAATCATGAAGATGCCGCTCAGGAAGTCCTTGACCAGGCTCTGGGCGCCGAAACCGA
>JBDTMW010000032.1:0-12696 GCA_039934065.1 Actinomycetota bacterium
TGTGCTCGACCAGCTTGGGCTGGGCGGTCGTGCCAGAGGTGAAGTACAGCAGCAAGGTGTCGTCTCCGCCAGCAGACTCCGGAGGCGTGAATCCGGTTGCCGCAGGCTGTGTCGGTGCCGAGAGCGACTCGCTGTAGACCGTCCAGCCGGCCACCGGTTCGCCTGCCGCGATCCGGGTGTAGGAGCCCGGCACGTCGGCGAACTTGGGGGCATCGACCGACGCGGTGACGACGTGTCGCACGCTGCCGCGGGTGATCCGGTCGTCAAGGTCGTCAGGGGTCAACAAGGTCGTGGCAGGGATGACCACGACACCCAGCTTGATGCACGCCAGCAAGGTCTCCCACAGCTCCACCTGGTTGCCCATCATCAGCAGGAGGCGGTCTCCCTTGACCGCGCCCAGCGAGGACAGCCACGAGGCAACCTGCGAGGAGCGGGCGGACATCTCGGCATAGGTCACCGAGTGGCTGGTCCCGTCTGCCTCGACGAGCTTGAGGGCGGCCCGGGCGCCGGTCGTGGAGTCCGCCGCGATCCGGTCGAACCAGTCGAGACCCCAGTTGAAGTCGGCAGGCCGGGGTGCGACGTAGTCGGCAACCGCACGGCTGTAGTCCGTCCGCGCGGACAGCAGGAGGTCTCGGGCGCTGCGGAACTGTGCGTAAGCATCGGCCATGGACCGACCCTAGCCACCGAAGACCATTCCTGCTGTTTGGAGTGTGGTGGGACTCACCTCGCCGTGGGTCTGACATCCTGAGGCCATGACCGATGTGGCCTCTCGACCTGATGGATATCCGGCGGAGTGGGAGGCCGATGTCGTTCTGCGGGACGGGTCGGTGGCTCACGTACGTCCGATCGTTGCGGACGACGCCGACGGTGTTCGGCGCTTCCACGCCGGGCAGTCCGCCGAGTCGATCTATCTTCGCTTCTTCGCCCCGCTGAAGACGCTGAGCGACAAGGACGTTGCCCGGTTCACACAGGTCGACTACGACAGCCGGGTGGCGTTGGTGGCCACGGTGCGCGGCGAGATCATCGGGATCGCCCGCTATGACCGGCTCGATGCCAAGACTGCCGAGGTTGCTTTCAACATCTCCGACGCGTTCCAGGGCAAAGGGGTGGGGTCGGTGCTGCTTGAGCACCTGGCCGCGGTCGCCCAGGAGCGCGGGGTGGCCAAGTTCGTGGCCGACGTCCTGCCGCAGAACCGCAAGATGATCCAGGTTTTCAACGACGCCGGCTACGAGGTCAGCCACCACTTCGACAACGGCGTGATCGCCGTGGCCTTCGAGATCGAGCCGACGGCCCAGTCCCAGGCGGTGCGGCTCTCGAGAGAGCACCGCGCCGATTCCGTGAGCCTGCGTTCGGTGCTGTTCCCGGAGTCGATCGCGGTGATCGGGGCCAGCCGCCGGGCCGGCACGATCGGGCACCAGCTGCTCCAGCACATCCTGGCCGCCGGATTTCAGGGCCGGGTCCACGCCGTCAACACCGAGGCGCTGGAAGTGGCCGGGCTGACCGCCCATTCGCGGGTCAGTGACATCCCCGACCACATTGACCTCGCTGTCGTCGCGGTGCCGGCCGAGTCGGTGCTCGATGTCGTCAATGAGTGCGCAGAGGCCGGTGTCAAGGCGCTGCTGGTGGTGTCCGCAGGTTTCGCCGAGTCGGGTCCGGCCGGTGAGCACCTGCAGCGTGAGCTTCTGCGGACCGCCCGCGAGAGCGGCATGAGGGTCGTCGGCCCCAACTCCTTCGGCGTGATCAACTCCCATCCCGATGTTCGGATGAACGCCTCGCTGGCGCCCGCGCTGCCGCCGGCCGGCACGCTGGGCCTGTTCTCCCAAAGCGGTGCTCTGGGTATCGCCGTGCTCGACTCGGCCGCACGGCGCAACCTCGGGATCTCGATCTTTGCCTCTGCCGGCAACCGTGTCGACGTCTCTGGGAACGACTTCATGCAGTACTGGATCGACGACGACGACACGCACGCCGTGGGCCTCTACCTGGAGTCGGTGGGCAATCCGCGCAAGTTCTCACGGATCGCGCGGCAGCTCTCGCTGCGCAAGCCCGTGATTGTGGTGAAGTCGGCGGTCTCAGCGTATGGCGTCCCGCCTGGTCACCGGGTCCGCGCGACCAATGTGCCACCCGCCGCCTTTGATGCCATGTTGCGGCAGGCCGGCGTGATCCGGGTCGAGAACGTCCATCAGCTCTTCGACGTGGCCCAGCTCGTCGTGCACCAGCCCCTTCCGGGCGGTATCCGTGTGGGCATTGTCGGCAACTCGGCCGCTCTGGGAGCGCTGACCGCTCAGGCGTGCGTCAGCTGGGGGCTGGAGGTCACCCACGGTCCGGTCTCGTTGCCATCTGACGCCACGGCGGCGGATTATGAGACCGCCCTTGATGGGGCCTTTGGCGATGACCGGGTCGACAGTGTCCTGACCTGCTTCATCCCCCCTCTGGTCACCTCCGATGAGGATGTTGCCGCTGCAGTTGCCCATTCGGCGTCCCAGTCCGAGAAGCCTTGTGTGGCAACCTTTCTCGGCATGCTGGGTGTCACCGAGGCGCTGTCCGGTGGTCATGGCGCCGACCACGACATCGGTGATACGGGCCGGACAGTCCCGGCTTACACGATGCCTGAGGACGCTGTGCGGGCGTTGGTGGCTGCCACCCGCTACGGACAGTGGCGGGCGCGCGACCATGGAGAGCCGGTCGCGCCCTCGGGTCTTGACCGCGCCGCAGCCGAGCAGCTTATTGACGGTGTCCTTGCTGAGGCCCCCGCGGGCCGGGCGCTGACGCCGGCCGAGGCCGAGACGTTGCTTGCGGCATACGGCGTGGAGATCTGGCCCACCATCCCTGCCGAGACGCCCGATGATGCCGTCGCCGCCGCCGAGCAGGTTGGCTATCCCGTCGTGCTCAAGTCGATCTCGCCGGCTGTGCGGCACCAGCCGCAGCTGGCCGGTATCCGTGTCGATCTGCAGACCGAGGCGACCATCCGCGAGTCGTTCAACTCGCTGTCCTTCAGGCTTTCGCCGTATGGCGCGGGCATGTTGGTGGTGCAGCG
Source organism: Actinomycetota bacterium (assembly GCA_039934065.1). GTDB lineage: Bacteria > Actinomycetota > Actinomycetes > Actinomycetales > Dermatophilaceae > UBA4719. The sequence goes on from JBDTMW010000032.1 coordinate 3,035, forward strand.
GATGGCTACACCGGGGGTGGCCTGTGTAATCCGCACCGCTGAGGACCCCCTGTTCGGACCCGTGGTCAGCTTCAGCATCGCGGGCCCGCCGACCGACTTGCTGGGTGACATCGGGCACCGGATTCCGCCGCTGACCGACGTCGACGTGGTGGACCTGATCTCCTCGGTCAAGGCCTCGCCCCTGCTCGAGGGCTATCACGGCGCTGCGCCGGCTGATCGCGCTGCGCTGGCTGATCTCATCGCGCGGGTCTCGGTCCTGGCCGACCAGCAACCGGACGTGGCCTCCCTGGAGATCAACCCTGTGATGGCGCATCCCGGCGGGGTTGCCGTCCTCGGGGTCGAGGTCTTCGTCGCTCCGGCGACGGCACGCACGGACACCGCGCGGCGGGCGCTGACGTAGCGCACGAGCGGTGTGGCGCCCGACTATGTCGCGGCCAAACCGGGGCACGTGGTGAGCACGTGGCTGGGGTATGCGTCAAGATGTGCCTTATGGCTAACACCGCTGACCAGGCCACGAGGCAACGGCCACCGCTGCCGAGCGCGCTGACCAAGGACATCGAACGCGCCGGCTACTACCCTGCCCTGGTGGCCGATGTGGTCGAGTCGGCCGTCGCCGGTGACGAGGTCGTTTCCCACCTGGTGCACCAGGAGACGACCTTCGACCAGGACAGCGTCCGTCGCCACATCACCGTGCTCGCCCTCACCCCCACGCGGCTTGTGGTCGCCCATGCCGACGATCACTCAGCCGAAGAAGATGGTCCTGAGCCGGATAACAAACCCGCTCGCGCCACGGTGACAGCGACGTCTGAGTGCGTCCCACTCAGTGCCGTTCGAGGCGTCATGCTCACCCACGTGGTGACGTCCCCGTCGTCCTACGTGCCCGGTTCCCTGGGGCGCGAGCTCACCGTGACCCTTGGCTGGGGTGCGGTCAGCCGGGTCGACGTGGTTCCTGCGACCTGCGGCGACCCCAACTGCGAGGCGGACCACGGGTTTGAGGGCACCATCGCGACGGATGACATCGGTCTGCGGATCAGCGCCGATGCCGACGGGGAGCCGGCACTGGCACAGGCCATGGCGTTCGCCCGGTCGCTGTCGGCGGCCATCGGGCGCTGAGGTCACCTCCGTGTTCGACCAGAACCTGCCCCCGGCCTATGACGCCTCGGGGCTTGCGGGCGTACTGCCGGCCGTAGCCCGGTCGTTGGGTGTGGCCGAGCCCGCGGGGGACCAGGGTGGGCCACGCGAGCTGCTCGACCTGCCGCCGGCACGGCGCGCGGTGGTGGTGCTCATCGACGGGCTTGGATACGACCTGTTGCGCCAGCGCAGCGGCCACGCGCCGTTCCTGCGCGGGCTGTTGCCGTCGGCATACCGGCTCTGTGCGGGATTTCCGTCGACGACGGCGACGAGCATGGGAACCTTTGGCACCGGTCTGCCGCCCGGCGCGCACGGGCTGGTCGGCTACGAGGTGTTGGTCCCCGGCGAGGACCGCCTGCTCAACGAGCTGTCCTGGGAGAACGGTCCAGATCCGCGGCTATGGCAGCCGATACAGACCGTTTTTGAGCGCGTCGCACGGAGCGGGGTGGCCGTCACCCGAATCGGCCCGGGATTCTTCGACGGCTCGGGCCTGACCAATGCGGCCTTGCGCGGCGGTGCCTTCAAGGCGGCGCATTCCCTTGAGGCGCGAGTTGACGCGACGCTCACGGCGGTTCGGGCCAGCAAGCGTTCCCTCGTCTACCTCTACTGGGGAGAGCTCGACAAGGTGGGGCACGTCCACGGCTGTCAGTCCTGGGAATGGGGTGATGAGCTGGAGCTGATTGACCGCTCCCTCGCCCGTCTCGTAGCCGAAGTGCCCTCGGACACCTCCGTCTATGTCACTGCTGACCACGGCATGGTCGATGCCCCCCACGCACTTCGGATCGATCTGGCTCACGACCTGGAGCTGGCCGGAGGCGTGCGGCACGTGGGTGGCGAGCCGCGTTCCCTGCAGCTGTACTGCCAGCCCGGCGCGATCGCCGATGTCCTGGCCACGTGGCGCGAGCGGGTCGATGCACGGGCCTGGGTGCTCAGCCGGGACGAGGCGATCGGGCATGGCCTGTTCGGTGTCGTCTCGGAGCGCGTGCTTCCTCGAATCGGCGACATCATCGTGGCGATGCGCGACAACTTCGCCATCGTCGACTCCCGGACCGCGCGACCGCAACTGTTGGCGTTGTTGGGTCTTCACGGATCGCTGACTCCCGCGGAGATGGCGATCCCGCTCTTCCAGGTGACCGCGAGGGATAGCGCCGGAGGGGTGTGACCCGCACCCATTAGAGTCCTTTGTCGTGGCTGAACTCGTCTTCTTCTCCGGCACGATGGACTGCGGCAAGTCCACTCTGGCCCTCCAGATGGATCACAACCATTCGGTCAGGGGGCGGTCTGGGCTGATCTTCACCAAGCACGACCGGGCCGGCGAGGCGGTGCTGTCATCCCGTCTCGGCCTGGCCACCACGGCCCTCGAGGTCGCTGACGGCCTCGACTTCTGGGACTTCGTGGTCGGACGCGCCACCAGCGGCCAACGGGTGGACTACCTGATCTGCGACGAGGCCCAGTTCTATACCCCAGTGCAGGTTGAGCAGCTCGCACGACTTGTCGACGAGATGGACGTGGACGTCTACGCCTTCGGCATCACCGCCGACTTCAGGACCGCCCTCTTCCCCGGGTCCCAGCGGATGATCGAGCTGGCCGACCGAGTTCAGACGCTGCAGGTCGAAGCGTTGTGCTGGTGTGGCCACCGCGCCACCCAGAACGCCCGGGTGGTCGACGGCGTGATGGTTCTGGAAGGCGAGCAGGTCGTGGTGGGGGACATCGCGCCGGATGAGGTCGGCCTGGTCGAGTATGAGGTTCTCTGCCGGCGTCACTACATGCGCCGGATGACCTCACATGCTGCCCGCGCTGTCGCGATCTCGCCGGAGGTCCTGCCGTTCGACCTCGACTACTGCCCCATCCCGGTGCCGAGGCTCACCGTCTGACTCCGAGGGGCTCCGGGGTCAGGATGACGAGCGGTCGGAGCCTGGCCTCGAGCCGAACATGATCTCGTCCCAGGCAGGGACGGTCGGTCGCCCGCCCTTACGTGCAGCGCGGTGCCGCGACTGCTTGGCCGTCGGTGCGGTCGCGCGCGCGGTCTCTGTTGCGCTGCGCTTGACCTGTTCATCTGGCAGCTCGACGAGATAGCCGACTGCCTCGTCGTACGGTTGCCCGTCAACGCCCAGGGGGTCGGGATCAGCGTGGGCTCCAGGGGGAGGTGGCATCGTCTCGGGGTCGTAGGCCAGGTCGTCAAGGGGGAGTGTCTCATCGGGGGCATGGTCACCGGCGCCGGGCACATTGGTCGGGATTGTCAGCGGGCCACGACGCACCCCCGGCCTGCGACGGCTACGCGCAGTGGTGCGCTCGCGCATCGCGGTCATCAGGTCGATCGGGTCGTCGTGGTGATCGGCTGCGGCGCCCGCCGGCAGGCCGCCCTCGGCCTCCAGGTCGTAGACGGTGGTGACCCGCAACGACGCCGAGGCGAGATGCGGCGCCGGGATCGGCCCAGGCGCGATGTCCTGCTCCTCGCTCAGCCAGCGAGCTTCGTCGTCGACGGCGGAGACGGCACGGTCGGCAAGGTCGAAGCTCCAGGCAGCCTGGCGCTGACGTCCGCCGGCAGCGAAGGTCAGCACGATGGTCCACGGACCGTCATCTGCCCGCCAGGAGTCCCAGATGACCTCTCTGGGGTCGACGCCACGGCCCTTCAGCCGCTCGGCCACCCTCGTGGACAGCGTGGCCGCGCTGCCGCCGCTGGAAGCACCGTTGCGTGCGCGAAGACGGGCATTGCGGGCCAGGCCTGCGACGTGCTCGCGTTCGGCAAGGATGGGTCCCTCGTACCGGTGGACCTTCTCGACCGACCATCCCGCACGCTCGGCGGTCTCCTCAGCGGAGGCGCCGGCCCGGATCAGGGCCTGGACATCGCGTGGACGCAGGCCGCCGTCGGGATCGATGGGCTGCCGCCCCAGTCGCGGCCGATCGTGCCGGATCGCTGCCCGCAACGGCTCGTCGACCGGCATTCGAAAACGCGCGCCCTCGGCTCCGCTGAGCAAGAGGTGCTCACCGTCCTCATGAACGCCGATAAGTTGGAGGTCTTGCATTGCCATCTCCTGAGTCGCCCGACAACACAGACTCTCCCATCTTCGACCGCCGACACGGCGGATGCCACGCCGCAACGGTAGTTTTGGCGACAACCGTGATGCCCCTTCGAACCGGAGAGTCTCTGTGACCACGCCTCAGCCCGGGGCCGACCCCGGACAGCTCGCCCCGTACGACGGCATACTGCTGCTCTCCTTCGGCGGTCCGGACAAGCCCCACGACGTGATGCCCTTCCTGCGCAACGCGACTGCCGGGCGCGGCATCCCCGACGAGCGGCTCGCTGCGGTCGCCGAGCACTACTACGCTTTCGGCGGCAAGAGCCCCATCAACCACCAGAATCGTGCCTTGCTCAGCGCCCTGCGCGAAGAGCTGGATCGACGTGAGATCCCGACGCCACTGCTGTGGGGCAACCGCAACTTCCACCCCTTCCTCACCGATGCGCTGCGTGAGGCCCATGAGGCCGGTCTCCGGCGAGTGGTCACCATCGTGACCAGTGCGTACAGCTCCTACTCCTCGTGCCGGCAGTACCGCGAGGACCTTGCTGCAGCGGTGCAGACGCTGGCCGATGAGGGCCGGGTGATGGAGGTCGACAAGGTGCGGCCCTACTTCAACCACCCTGGCTTTTCGCGGGTCAACGCACGCCACGTGACCGAAGCAGTGCGTGCTCTCGGGCCAGGCGCCGACAACGACCTCCGGCTGGTGTTCGTCACCCATTCGATCCCGGACGGGATGGATGACACCTCAGGTCCGGGCGACGGCGAGGGCAACGCCTACCGACGCCAGCACCTGGCCCTGGCCGCAGCCATCACCGAAGAGGTCAACGCCACGCTGGGCCGAAGACTGGACCACGAGCTGGTCTACTGCTCCCGCTCAGGCCCCCCCACCCAGCCGTGGCTCGAGCCCGACGTCAACGATGCGCTCCGGGCTCTGGTCGCCGACGGGGTGAGAACGGTTGTGCTGGCACCGATCGGATTCGTCTCGGATCACATGGAGGTTCGTTTCGACCTCGATACCGAGGCCGCAGAGACCGCGGCCGGACTCGGCCTGGAGATGGTCCGGGTGCCCACCGTGGGGGCCGACCCCGAGTTCGTCTCGGGTCTGGTCGACCTCGTGTCCGAGCGGGCCGCGCAGGCCCGCGGACAGGATCCGGCCGACGTTCTTTCCTGGCCCGACAGCGACGCGTTCCCGCCCGTATGCCGTCCCGGTTGTTGCCCCAACCTCAGAGCCGCCAAGCCAGCCCTGTGCGGGTCAGACTGATGTGCGCCAAGCTGAACTTCTCTGGCCGCGGGCTGTCGGACCCTCTGCCACAGCTGTTCCTTCGCGAGCTCGAGGATCTGGCTGTCTCCGCTGCTCGTGCGGCCGGCGAGTTCATCGTGCAGGAACGCCCACGAGCCCTCGGTGTCCTGGACACCAAGAGCAGCGTCAACGACATCGTGACCGTGATGGACCAGCAGTCCGAAGCCCTCCTGCGCGCTCATCTGCTGGGCGCCCGGCCCGACGACGCGATTCTTGGCGAGGAGGAAGGGACCTCAGCCGGAACCTCGGACATCACCTGGGTCATCGACCCGATCGACGGCACCGTGAACTACCTGTACGAGATCCCGGCCTACTGCGTGTCGGTGGCCGCTGTCATCGGCGACCCAGGGAGGCCGGGGCAGTGGCGACCGGTGGCCGGCGCGATCTGCAACCCCCTCAGCATGGAGATCTTCCACGCTCGGCTGACCGGCGGTGCGTACGTGCGTCAGGGCGATCACGACACGGCGATCAGGGTCAACCCCGTCGACGAGCTGCTGAAGTCGCTGGTGGCCACCGGGTTCGGATACCTACCCGAGGTGCGCGCCCGCCAGGGCGAGGTTCTTGCCGCCATCCTGCCCGAGATCCGGGACATCCGGCGGGCCGGCAGCGCCGCACTGGATCTGTGCGCCGTCGCCTGTGGCACGGTCGACGCGTACTACGAGTCGGGCCTTAACCCCTGGGACCTCGCGGCCGGCTGGATCATCGCCACCGAGGCGGGGGCGCTGGTCACGGGACTGAGCGAGATGGCCCCCGGCGAGGCGGCTGTGGTGGCGGCCGGACCCGGCATACATGCCTCCCTGCTGTCCCGTCTGGAGGGCTTGGCGCCGCTGCGCTGACCGGGCAGATGAGCCCCAGACTGAGGCGGCGCCCGGGTCGCCGGGAGCCCCAAGGTGACAGGGAGGGGGCAGATAGGGCACAATCCGCCGCGAAAGCGGGCACAAAAACAGCCAGCCCGTCGTTGACCCCCCAGCGACGCACCACGATTCTGTTCTGACCTCAAGGAGGGCAACACTCGCTATGGCGACTGACTATGACGCGCCACGCAAGACCGACGACGACGACGCCGAAGACTCGATCGAGGAGCTGAAGTCACGGCGCGTCGACAAGAGCGCCTCGAGCGTTGACGTCGACGAGACCGAGCAGGCCGAGGGCTTCGAGCTTCCCGGAGCAGACCTGTCCGGCGAGGAGCTGTCTGTTCGTGTGGTTCCCAAGCAGGCTGATGAGTTCACCTGTTCGCGCTGTTTCCTCGTACATCACCGCAGCCAGCTGGCCAAGGAAGTCGGCGGCCAGCCGGTTTGTCGCGAGTGCGCCAGCTGAGTCGGAATGCCGACTGTGGGTGCCGCGACAATGACTTCGCGGATGAACGGTTCACGGATGACCGAGATGACCGATGAACGGTTGCTCAGATGACTGAACCAACGCAGATCCCGGTGTTGATCTCGCGACTGGATCCCGGCCTGCCACTGCCCGGCTACGCCCACGCCGGCGACGCAGGAGCGGACCTGCACGCCCGCACGGACGTGAGCCTCGCCCCGGGGCAGCGCGCTCTCATCCCCACTGGTGTGGCTATTGCCCTGCCCGCAGGGTATGCCGCCTTCGTGCACCCGCGCTCGGGGCTGGCCGCCAAGCACGGGATTACCATGGTCAACGCACCCGGCACGATTGACGCGGGCTACCGCGGCGAGATCCTGGTCAACCTGCTCAACACCGACAGCCACGAGGCGTTCACCATCAGCAGGGGCGACCGGATCGCCCAGCTTGTGGTTCAACGGGTCAGCGAGGCCCATTTCGTCGAAGTGGAGTATCTGCCGGGCAGCCAACGGGGGGACACTGGACATGGAGCCAGTGGAGGGTTCGGCTCGCCACCCGCTTCGACGACGACATCTAAGGACTGACGACACGTGGGCATCTTTCGCCGTGGCACCAAGGACACCAATCCCGTGCTCCCTCACCAGCCGGACACGGCGGGCCCCGCTGACGCGTCCGGCCCCGGAGGCTCAGACACCCAAGGATCCGGGCACCCGGACACTCCCGAGGCGGGCGACGAGCAGCGCGGCCCATTGGACCGTTCCGAGGTGGCGGGTCTGGACGGGCGCCTGGATCTCGGGTCAATGTGGGTGACCGGTGTGCCGGGCATGGAACTGCGCCTCGAGGTCGACCAGGCGTCTCAGAACGTGGTCGGGGTCACCGCGGTGTTGGGTGAGTCCGCCGTTCAGCTGCAGGTCTTCGCCGCGCCGCGCAGCGAAGGCATCTGGCATGACATCCGCACCGAGATCGCAGCCAGCATCACCAGCCAGGGCGGCACCGCCGACCTGACCACCGGTCCGTTGGGAGCCGAGCTGCAGGCCCGGATGCCTGGCAGTGGCCCTGATGGCCGCACCGTCTTCTCGCCGGCACGATTCATCGGCGTCGACGGCCCGCGCTGGTTCCTGCGCGCGGTCCTCAGCGGACGGGCGGCCATAGACCAGGACGCTGCGTCCGTGTTGTTGGACGTCGTGCGGGCCACGGTGATCGTGCGCGGTGACGAAGCCATGGCGCCACGAGAGCTCCTGCCACTGAAGCTTCCCGACCAGTCCGAGCCGGTTGTCGAGGACGTGGCGGACGACGAGACTGGGGTTCCGCACCTGAACGACCTCAAACCGTTCGAACGCGGACCCGAGATCACCGAGATCCACTAGGTCGTGAGAGCCACCGATGACACACCAGCAGCGCACGCGCGTCAGTGACACCCGTCCAGGGCTGTTCGCGCGTCTGGCGAGCCGCCTGGCCAGCTCCGAGCTGGAGTTCGAGGCCCGCGAGCTACAGGAAGACACGTGGCGTCAGGGTGCCACCCCTATCGCCGAGCTGGTGGACCGTTCCGAGGCCAGTGTCTGTGGCTGTGTCAGAAGCGTCACGCTGAGACCTCGCGTCAACGTCCCTGCGTTGGTGGCGGAGCTGTATGACGGCAGCAAGACCCTCAACCTTGTCTGGCTCGGCCGCCGCCGGATCGGCGGTGTCGTGCCAGGCACCTATCTGACCGCGCGCGGCCGAGTGACCTACAAGCACGGCGTGCCCACGATGTTCAATCCCGCCTATGAGATCAAGCCGACCCGTGGCCACTAGCGAGGACATCGTGACCAGACCACCCGCCGACGCACCCGCCCATACGGTCGAAACCCTTATCCGCGAACGTCTTTCGTCTGCTATGGGGGGCGCCCGCGGTTCGTTCGAGACAGCACTTCCGACGGTTGCTTTCGTGGCAGCATGGATATGGCGACATGACGTCAAGATCGCAGTGGCGGCCTCGGCTGTCATCGTCCTGACTCTGCTGCTGGTTCGACTGGCGAGCCGCCAGACGCCGCGCTACGTGCTGTCGGCCGTCTTCGCCACAGCCATCGCAGCCTTCTTCGCGTTGCGCAGCGGGCGCGCCGAGGCTGCATTTCTGCCGGGCATCCTGACCAGTGCTGCCTGGGGTGTCGGCTCGTTGTTGTCCGTCGTGGTGCGCTGGCCGATCGTCGGGTTCATCGTCGCGGCCGGTGACCCTCGGATGGCCGAGGACCCGACGGCGTGGCGACGTGACAGCGGTCTGGTCAGGGTCTGCCAGAGGCTCACCATGGTGCTGGTTCTGCTTTATGCCGTCAGGGTGATGGTGATGCTCCCGCTGTACCTCGCGGGACAGGTCACCTTGCTGGGCGTGGCCAAGATCGCGCTGGGATGGCCGGCCTATCTGTGTGCGCTGGCCATCATGGGAATGATCCTCGTGCGGGGGAAGACGCCGCTCACCCCCACCGAACGGGTGCCTGCGCCTGAGCCTCAGACCTGAACCGCTCCCGTCACTCCTTGCTGCGGGGCTTCCGCTTGCCAGGGCTGAGCAGCGCCTCGAGGGCATCCTCAATGTCCGGTGTGGCCAGGAACAGCAGCTCGTCATGTGCCTCGAGCGAGTCATCCCGGCTCGGTGCGATCGGGTGGTCCTCCCGGATGATCCCGACCAGGACGCAGTCGGTGGGCCAGGGAACGTCGCCGACCCGTTTACCGGCGTACGGGCTGTCCTCCGGGAGGGTGAGCTCGGCCATGGTCGAGCTGCCCTGCCCAAAGGTGAAGATGCGGACCAGGTCGCCGATGCTGACGGCCTCCTCGACCAGCGCCGTCATCAGCCGGGGGGTCGACACCGCCACATCCACTCCCCACGCCTCGTCGAACAGCCATTCGTTCTTGGGGTTGTTCACCCGGGC
>JBDTMW010000033.1:0-12653 GCA_039934065.1 Actinomycetota bacterium
CACCCTTGGAATCGTGCTTTGGATCGTGGGACTGGTCGCCAGCATTCCCATCCTGACGACCGTCGGCATCCTCCTGCTCGTTGTCGGCGTCGTCCTTTTCATCCTCGGCAGCATGGGACGCGCCGTCGGCGGACGCAAGCACTACTACTGACCCGAACGCAGAACCCTTCAACGGGAACGGTCATGCCAGTTGGCCAGTGGTTCCTGTAGCTCGCGCGAACGGGGAAACCCTTCGACCCGGCTCGACTCACGACATGCCGGTGGCGCTGGTTGGACCGACGGCAATCTGGTGCGCGCGCTGATCCACGGTGCGACCTACTTCACCGAGCTGCACCAACGGGTTTCGCAGATGCGCCACGGAGACCTGCTGTTGTTCGTCGACTGGCGCGGCGACTCCGACGAAATGCTCAACGGCACCCCTGACTCGGCGATCGGGACGGTTCTGGCGGACGCGGCCAGGCGAGGTGTTGACGTTCGCGGTCTCCTCTGGCGCTCCCACTGGGACCGCATGTCCTTCTCCGCCGCGGAGAACCGGCATCTGGGTGATGAGATCAATGCCGCTGGCGGCGAGTGCCTCCTCGACATGCGGGTGCGGGCTGGGGGTTCGCACCACCAGAAGTTCGTCGTGCTGCGCCACCCTGCCCGACCCGAGCTCGACGTCGCCTATGTCGGAGGCATCGACCTGTGCCATAGCCGACGCGACGATGCCTCGCACCGCGGTGACCCGCAGCCACAGCCGATTGCCGCGGCGTATGGGTCACAACCTCCGTGGCACGACGTGCAGCTCGCCATCAGCGGTCCGGCTGTCGGTGACGTGGAGACTGTGTTCCGTGAGCGTTGGGAGGACCCCACGGCGCTCAGTCGCAACCCCCTGCGCTGGCTCGGGGACCGTGTCCGGCAGGACAACCCGTCCAGCACACCGTTGCCTGCCCAGCACCCCGACCCCGAGCCGACCGGAACCCACACAGTCCAGCTCCTCCGCACCTATCCGCGGCGTGCAGGCGGCTACCCCTTCGCGCCTCAGGGCGAACGGAGCGTGGCGCGCGGCTACGCCAAGGCGGTCAGCCAGGCGCGTCAGCTGATCTACCTCGAGGACCAGTACCTGTGGTCGCCCGAGGTCGCGTCGATGTTCGCGACGGCGTTGCGGCGCAACCCTGGTCTTCGCCTGATCGCTGTGCTCCCGATCTTCCCTGACCAGGATGGCCGCCTCTCCGGGCCGCCGAACCTGGTAGCGCGTGACCGCTCGATCGCAACGCTGCGCAAGGCAGCACCGGGCCGGGTGGCGTTCTACGGGCTCGAGAGCCCAGACGGAGTTCCGGTCTACGTGCATGCCAAGGTCTGCGTCATCGACGACCAGTGGGCGTCAGTCGGGTCCGACAACTTCAACCGCCGGTCGTGGACCCACGACTCCGAAATGTCCGCAGCGGTCTGCGACCCCGGTTACGCGCGGACTTTGCGGCTCAACCTCGCGGGCGAGCACCTCGACCGCAGCGGGCCGATGACCGACCTGCACGACGCAGAGACAACGTTCACCGCGTTCGCCGACTGCGCTGAGCAGCTGAAGCGCTGGTATGCCGGTGGCTCGCAGGGCGCGCGACCGCCGGGCCGGCTGCAGACCATGGAGGACGCTCCTGTGACCCCGTTCACGATGGCCTGGGCGACGGTCCTCAATCGCCTGGTCTACGACCCGGACGGACGCCCCCTCAACCTCAGGATGCGCCGATCCTTCTGAGCAACGCCGAACCCCCAGGGACGGCGAAGAGCCCCCACCAGCGTCTGGTCGGGGCTCATCGGCACATCTGAGTTCTTGCAGTCAGGAGGTCTCAGCCCACGCCGGGGCAGTCCTGGATAGCCTTGCCCAACGCGGCTGCTTCATCCGGAGTCATCTCGACGACCAAGCGGCCGCCGCCCTCGATCGGCATGCGTAGCACGATGCCCCGACCTTCCTTGGTGACCTCGAGCGGCCCGTCCCCGGTCCTCGGCTTCATCGCCGCCATGAGTATCCCTCTTCCGTTACTTTGCTGAGATCTTCTGGCGCGCACCCGCTTTGCCAGCGCCAAACCCCCGGGTGCATGCACTCTTGCCGATCATTATCGTGCCAACGCCCCCCAGTTGCGAAATCTGGATGGGACAGACTGTGCCCGCTGCCTCAATTCGAACGCCAAGACCAGGAAGATGACCTCATGGCTGAGCCCGATACCGCGACCGATGCGCACAGCGAGTCCCCTTCGAGCGGGGAGGTGCTGCTGGACCTCACCGACGGAGTGGCCACGGTGACGCTCAACCGTCCCGAGGCGATGAACGCGCTTGATGTTGCCACCAAGGAGCTGTTGCTGGCGACCTTGCAGCATGTGGCGCAGGACCCCGCCGTCCGCTGTGTCGTGCTGACGGGCACCGGCCGGGCCTTCTGCGTGGGCCAGGACCTACGAGAGCACATCGGCCTGCTCTCCAGCCGCGACGAGTCCCTGTGGTCGACGGTGCCCGAGCACTACAACCCGATCGTCGAGCTGCTCTCCACGATGAACAAGCCTGTCATTGCCGCGATCAACGGGGTGGCCGCCGGCGCGGGTGCATCCTTCGCGTTCGCAGCCGACCTGCGCATCATGGTCGACTCCGGCGGTTTCAACCTGGCTTTCACCGGCATCGCGCTGTCCTGCGACTCCGGAGCGAGCTGGACCCTGCCCCGGCTGATCGGCATCGCGAAGGCCAAAGAGCTGCTGATGTTCCCGCGAACCGTTCCAGCGACCGAGGCTCTCGAGCTCGGTTTGGTCAACCGTGTGGTGATCGCCGAGGAGTTCGCAGCGGTTGTCGGCGAGCTGGCCCGGGCTCTGGCCGCCGGCCCGACCTTGGCGTATGGCTCCATTCGCCGCTCAGTGACCTATTCCGCCGGTCACCCGCTCAGTGAGTCGCTCGCCCAGGAAGCCGAACAGATGACGGTGACCGGTGGCAGCCAGGACCATGCCGCCGCGGTGAGCGCCTTCATCGCGAAGGAAAAGCCCACCTTCCAGGGTCGCTGAAGAACGGGGGCTGCCGCCATACGTCCGGCCCTATGGCGGGTAGTCCGTCGGCGGCACGAACCGCAGCAGCGCCCAGACCCACCAGACCTGCCCCGCGAGGCCGGCCAGGATCAGCAACCCGGTCCGCCAGCCCATCCATCGGGGTGGCTTCTGCTTCCATCCGCCGCCGATCGCCACCACGATGAGCGGGAACAGCGGCAGGAGATGGCGGAACAGGCTGGTCGACGGGGCGTCGACCAGGATCAGGTAGGCGGTGTACGCCAACGTCCAGGTCCGGAGCTCGGCGCCTAACCGCCCGGCCCAGGGCCCGCTCATCATCGCGACAATCAGGACGAGTGCCAGCCCGACCTTGACCGCGTTCCACGGCTGGTTGACGTACTCCAGCCAGGGCCGCAGGAACTGGACCGACCCGCCGACCGACCAGGCGCCCATCGTGTCCGTGTATGCCATCGGCGAACCCACAGCGATCCCGACGAATACCGGCCAGATCAGTCCGGCGGCACCGCACGAGGCCAGAGCCGCAAAGGCCGACCAGCCCTCCCTGGCGGTGATCGGCTCATCCTTTCGACGCCGCCATCGCAGGAACACGGCCACCAGCGCCACGACGGCCATCGGCAAGGCCATCGCACGAGTGACGCCGGTCAGCAGCGCCAGCCCGGCGGTGATCAGCCAGCGCTCCTTGCTGATCGACCAGAGAAAGCCGCACAGCAGGAGAATCGCCATGCTCTCGGTGTAGGCGATCTGGAAGGACGGCGAGACCGGGCTGGCGGCGTAGACCGCAACCGCGGCCAGGGCCACCCTGGGACCCACACGATCGCGCAGCAGCAGACCCATCACCACGGCAGCGCCGAAGCCCAGGACCAGCGCCAGGGTCGAGCCCACAACGGGGAACCCCAGCCCCGTTGCCGCCATCAGCCAGCGAGCCATCATCGGGAAGGCCGGGTAGAACGCCCAGGCATTCTCATGGACGGCGCCGGTGACCGCATCGATCGGCAGCGCCGCCGGATAGCCGACCTCGGCGATCTGGCGGTACCAGAAGCCGTCCCAGAGCACCGTCATCGAGAAGTAGTCCGGATGCGGGCCGGTCCAGGTCACAGGCGCTTGGTAACGAGACACGACGCTCAGCAGCACCACCGAGAAGACCCGACAGACCGCGTATACAGCCAGCACTCGAAAGACGAAGGTGCGCCTCATCCGGCACTTCTGAAACAGCCGGTCAGATGATCGTCCGTCAGACCGCACGCCTGCATCGCGGCATACACGGTGGTGGGGCCGACGAAGACAAAACCATTGCCCTTCAACGCTTTCGCGAGCGCGATCGACTCGGCCGAGGTCGCGCGAAGATCGGCAGGAGTGAGCGGCCGCCGATGCTCCGCTGGTGCAAACGACCACAGCAGCTCATCGAGGCCACCACGGCCGCGCAGCCGTACGACTGCCTGGGCGTTGGTGATAGCGGCCCTGATCTTGAGTCGGTTGCGCACGATGGACGAGTCGGCCATCAGCCGTTCGAATTCTGGCTCGCCGAAGGCGGCGACAGTCTCGGCGTCGAAACCGGCGAAGGCCGCACGGAAGCCCTCGCGCTTGCGCAGGATCGTCAGCCAGGACAACCCCGACTGAAACGCCTCGAGGGTCAGCCGCTCGAAAAGCCGGGTCTCGCCGTGAACCGCGACACCCCACTCCTCATCGTGATAGGCCACGTATTCGGCGGTGCTCACAGCCCACCCACAACGAGCCACCCCCCGGTCGTCGACCACAAGCCCGTTGGCCACAGGCTCGTCGGCGCTCAACGGTGCCCCGAGCCAAGTACAGCCTCGGCGGCCATCTTGTCGATCACCCTGGCGAACAGTGCACGGTTGACCAGGTCCGTCAGCGGGGTCAGCAGCCTGCCGAGAACAATCGGCCTGATGACGATGTTCTCGCGCCAGATGAGCCATGTCTGCTCACCGTTTCCAGCGGGCACCACGCTCACCTCGGCCCATCCGGCCAGCAGACGCCCCACCTTGACCAGTCGAAACGCGCCCGGGCCTTCGCCAACCGGAGGTGCCCAGTGCGTCATCACCATCGTGTCAGAGAAGCGAAACCGGCCGATGCCCGTCAGACCGGCGAACGACCAGCCGACACGGGTAGGGCCTTGGTCGAGGTGCATCCTGGTCAGCGGGATCCAGCGGGCGTGACCGGCCCAGTCGGTGATGACGTCCCATACCCGTTGTGGCGGCGCGTCGACGGCACGTTCGATGGCAAACGTCCCCATCTGGTGCTCAACCCTCACGGGGCTCGCTGGGCGCACTCTGCTGCCCCGTGGGGGCACGCAACAGGGCGACCTCGGTCTCGAGCTCGAGCAGCCGTGCGCCCAGCGCGTCAATCACCTCATCGACCTGGTCCATCCGATACCCGCGCAACGCCTGGGCGAACTGAAGCTGGCCGATGCCCCCTGCCGACAGCAATCCCGCCGAGTCACCGGCCACGCCTGACCAGCCCGAGGATGGCTGACTCGACGTGGGTTCGGCCATGAACCCACCGATCTTGCCCATGACAGCAGCGGCGGTCAGCCCGATCAGCAGGACCACGATGAGCAGAAGAAAGACGATCACGACATGATCGTGCCATGCCTCACCATGTTCGACCCGGTCGCGACCTCCGCCTTCGCGGCCGCACGTTCGTCGCCGGCGAGACCGGCCTGCTCGCGATCATCAACCGCACTCCCGACTCCTTCTACGACGAGGGACGCTATCTGGATGACGAGGCCGCACTCACGGCCGTCGTACGCGCCGTGGCCGATGGCGCAGACGCAGTCGACGTCGGCGGGGTCAAGGCCGGTCCCGGGCCGGAGGTCAGTGCTTCCGAAGAGCTCCACAGAGTGGTGTCGTTCGTTGCCGCGATCCGGGCGGCCTACCCCGACCTGGTGATCAGCGTCGACACCTGGCGCGCCAACGTCGCCGACGCCGCCTGCGCCGCCGGCGCAGATCTCATCAATGACGCCTGGGCCGGCCACGACCCTGAGCTGTCAGCGGTCGCCGGATCTCACGGGGCCGGCTACCTGTGCGCCCACACCGGTGGCCATCCGCCGCGCACCGACCCGCATCGGGTCCGCTACGACGACGTCGTAGCCGAGACCGTCGCGGACCTGACCCGCCAGGTCCATGCCGCCCTGGCAGCCGGTGTGCGCGAGGACGGCCTGCTGATCGATGCCGCCCAGGACTTCGGAAAGAACACCTACCACTCCCTGCAGGTCACCGGTCAGGTCAGCGCCCTGGTCGAGACCGGCTGGCCGGTGCTGCTCGCCGTCTCCAACAAGAAGTTCATCGCCGAGACGCTCGGGCTTGATGGCCGCAAGTCCGACCGGATCATCGGCACCCTGGCTACCACCGCCGTCGCTGCATGGGAAGGCGTGCGGATGGTGCGTGCGCACGACGTCGCCCAGACGCGACAGGTGCTGGACATGGTTCAGGGGCTGCGCACCGGCATACCGGTTCTGGCCCGGCGGGCGTTGGCCTAGCAGACTCCTGTCGGATTTGTGACCCAGGACACAGTTGATGCTGTGACCTGGGACACAACGGGATAAAGTCTCCCACATCAACCGCCCCGAGAGCGTCTGTCCAGGGAGCGGTCCCGCTGCAACCGCCTAAGGAGAGCTCATGCGCCATCTCACAGGTTCTATCGCTGGGGCCGCAGTACTTGCCATGGCTCTCAGCTCCTGCGGTTCGGGTGACTCCGGGGCCCCCGGAGGCAGCGGCGGCACCAGCGCCCTGACCGGGACCGGTACCGGCGACTCCTGCAAGATCGCGACGCCCATCCCGGTAGGAGCGGCGCTCAGCCTCACCGGAGCGGCAGCCAGCTACGGCGACTCGCAGAAGAAGGGACTCGAGCTCGCCGCGGACGAGCTGAAGACCAAGGGCGGGGTCACGTACGACGTGAAGATCGAGGACGACGCCACTGACCCTCAGCAAGGCATCGCGGTCTTCGAACGCTTCGTGTCCAAGGACAAGATGAGCCTGATCATCGGTCCGACGCTGTCCAACACGGCGAAGCAGACCGACCCGATCGCCCAGGAAGGCAAGACCCCCGTCCTGGCGGTCTCCAACACCGCCGCCGGTATCACCGAGATCGGGGACTACATCTTCCGCGACTCCCTCACCGAGGGCGCAGTGATCCCGCAGACCGTTGCTGCGGCCAAGACCAAGTTCGGGTTGTCCAAGGTGGTCGTGATGTACAGCAATGACGACGCCTTCACCGAGTCCGGCTACCAGGCATTCAGGGCGGCGCTGGACAAGAGCGGCGTCACGATCGCCAAGACGATCACCTTCTCCAAGTCCGATACGGACTTCCGCGCCCAGCTCACCGACGCCAAGGGCGCTGCCCCAGATGCGTTGATCGTCTCAGCGCTGATCGAGGCGGCGATACCGCTGGTCACACAGGCTCGCGGGCTCGGGATCAACGTGCCGATCGTCGGCGGCAACGGGTTCAACTCCCCCAAGCTCATGACCGGCGCCGGCAAGTCCGCGGACGGGGTTGTGGTCGGTGCCGCATGGAACTCGGCGTCATCAGGGCCGGAGAACGAGGCGTTCCTGACCGCCTATCGCGCCAAGTACTCCGCCGACCCTGACCAGTTTGCCGCGCAGGCCTACACCGGACTCAAGCTCGTCGACGCGGCAGTGAGGGCCGGCTGCTCCGGGGAGCGTGAAGGCATCAAGAAGCACCTCGCCGAGCTCAAGGACGTCCCGACGGCGCTCGGCAAGTTCACCATGACCGCCACCCGTGACGCCGACACTCCCGCTGTGGTTCAGGTCGTGGAGAGCGGCAAGTTCGCTGTGCTGAAGTAGCCCCCGGATGCAGCAGTTGCTCAACGGGATCTTCCTCGGCTCGATCTATGCACTGTTCGCGATCGGGTTCACCTTGGTATTCGGGGTCCTCGACCGGCTCAACCTGGCGCATTCGGCCGTGTTCAGCGCGTCGGCCTTCGTCGGCATCGAGATGGTCACCCGATTCGGTCTGTCGATCTGGGTCACCCTGCCGATCATCTTCTTGTTCGGCGGGGTGCTCGGGCTGGTGATCGAGCGGGTGGCCTTCCGTCCTCTCAAGGACCGCCACGACGCGCACTTCGCCGGACTGATCTCCTCGATCGGGCTCGGAGCGATGTTCCTCGCCCTGCTTCAGGCAGGCTTCGGTCCCGACACGCGACGGTTCCCTGCCGACGCTTTTCCCCAGCAACGGCTCGAGTTCGCCGGCGTCGTGGTGTCCGTCCTCCAGCTTGTCATCGTTGCGGTGGCGTTCGCGCTCATGGTGGGGCTGACGCTGATGGTCTCGCGGTCCAAGATGGGGCGCGGGATGCGCGCGGTCGCTGAGAACCCACATGCTGCCCGGGTGCTCGGGATCGACGTCGACCGGATCACCGCGCTCACCTTCGCGCTCTCCTCCGCCCTCGGTGGGGTCGCCGGGGTGCTGTTCGCCCTCAACGTGAACAGCGCCCAGATCTCCATGGGGACCAGCATCGAGCTCAAGGGTCTTGCCGTGATCATCGTCGGCGGCCTGGGGTCCTTGCCCGGGGCCATGCTCGGTGGCCTGATCGTCGGCCTGGCAGAGGTCTTCGCGGTCACTTACGTCGGCTCGTCCTGGCGCGATGTCGTCGCGTTCGGTTTGCTGTTCTCCATCCTGCTGCTTCGTCCGCAGGGCATCTTCGGCGCCCGCAAGGTTCGAGAGATCTGATGTTCGCGTTCGTCGACGCCTATGCCTCAACGATCACGTTCACGGCGCTCACCGGCATCCTCGCCTACTCGTTCTATGCAGTGCTCATCGCTGGGCAGCTGAGCCTCGCCCAGGCCGGCCTGGCCTCGGCCGCCGCGTTTACCTCCTCGCTTGTCGTCCCCGCCGAACCGCTGTTCGGCGTCGTGCCTCGTCTGGTGGTCGGCATCGCTGTCGGCATGACCTTGGGGGCGGCTCTGGCTTTCCTGCTCGGTCTGCCCGTGATGCGGCTGCGTGGAGTGTTCCTGGCCATTGCGACACTTGCCTTCGGCGAGGTCGTACGCATCCTGCTGATCAACCAGTCGTGGACCGGTGGTGCCCAGGGACTGTCCTTCCCGAAGCTGGTCGGCATCCCACAGGCTTGGCTGGCCCTCGTGGTCGTGGCCTACTGGTTCTGGCGCCTCGGTGGGTCCCGGCTGGGCCGCGCGTTCGCCGCCATCCGCGAGGACGAGCTTGCCGCCCAGGCGATGGGAATCGACGTCACCCGGCACCGGATGACCGCCTTCGTCACCTCAGGCGCCGTTGCCGGGCTGTACGGCGTGCTGTTGGCGCACTTCGTCCGCTTCGCCGAGCCCAACGCGTTCGGCTTCTCAGCAGCCGTCGATGGGCTCGTGACGGCAGTCGTCGGCGGCACGGCGCTCTTCATCGGTCCGCTGCTGGGCAGCATCTTCCTGACCGCGCTACCCGAGCTTCAGCGCGCGGTGGGTGTAGAGGCGGGCTGGATCCGACCCTTTCTCTCCAGCCTGATGTTGCTCCTGGTCATCCTGTTCCTGCCAGGCGGTCTGGCCGCACTCATCCCCCACCGGCCGGGCAAGGTGGGCCACCCCGACGCGCCGCCCGACCTCCCGCCCCTGCCCGCGGCCGGCTCGCCGATCGCCAGTCTGCGCGCCATCGGGAAGGACTACGGCGGAGTCCACGCGGTGCGCGACGTCGACCTCGACATTGCCGCAGGTGAGATCGTCGGCCTGATCGGTCCAAACGGCGCCGGCAAGACCACGTTGATCAACATCGTGTCCGGGCTCGTGCCCCCCACCAGTGGAGAGGGGACCGTGCTCGGTATCTCCGTTGGCTCCGGTGTGCCCGCCCACCGCATCGCTCGGGCCGGGGTCAGCCGAACCTTCCAGCAGATCAAGCTGTTCGACCGGCTCAGCGCCTTGGACAACGTCATCGTCGGCGCCCACCGCGTGAGCCGCCCCACCCTGCTGCGCCGGCTGGTCCTGCTGCCGTCCGCCCGCCGCGACGAGAGGCTGGCCTTTGGCCAGGCATTCGTGCAGCTGACCCGAGTCGGCCTCGCCGACCGTGCCCGTATGCCGGCAGGTGACCTCTCCTACGGCGACCAACGCCGGCTCGAGATCGCCCGGGCACTGGCGGCCCATCCAACGTTGCTGATCCTCGACGAGCCGGCCGCCGGGATGAACCAGGTCGAGGCCCATCAGTTGTCGGTCATGATCCGCGCACTCGCCGATGACGGGGTCACAGTCCTGCTGATCGAGCACAATGTGCGGATGGTGCTCGAGACCTGCACCCGCGTGGTCGTATTGGACTTCGGTGAGGTCATCGCCGCCGGAGACCCTGCAACAGTCGCTCGCGACCCACGCGTCGTCGAGGCCTACCTCGGTGCCGAGGACGACCGGACGGAGACGGCGTGAGCACCCCGATCCTGAGCGTCGAGAACCTCGTGGTCGCCTACGGGCGGGTCGACGCCGTCAAGGGTGTCTCCTTCCACGCCGACGCCGGCTCCCTGATCACTCTCGTCGGCGCCAACGGCGCAGGCAAGACCTCGATCCTCAACGCCATTGCCGGGCTGGTCCGGCCACGATCAGGCCGGGTCCTCTACCAAGGCCAGGACATCACCCGTCGGCCGGCGCACCGGCTGGTCTCCCAGGGGCTTGTCCAGGTGCCAGAGGGGCGTCTGATCCTGGGGACCTTGACGGTGGAGGAGAACCTCCAGCTCGGTGGCTGGCAGCGCCGGTCGACCCAAGCCGCGTCGATCGAGGAGATGTACGAGCGCTTCCCCCTGCTGGCTCAGCGACGCACCCTGGCGGCGGGGGCGCTGTCCGGCGGCGAGCAGCAGATGCTCGCCATCGCGCGGGCTCTGGTCGCACTGCCGACCGTGTTGCTGATGGACGAACCGTCGATGGGTCTGGCCCCGAAGGTCGTCGACGAGGTGTTCCGCGTCATCGCGCAGATCCGCGCATCCGGCACCACCGTGGTGCTCGTCGAGCAGAACGCCCGTCGAGCACTACGGGCGGCTGACTACGGGTACGTCCTGGAGACAGGGAAGGTTGCCCACGAAGGCGCAGCCTCAGAGCTGCTCACCGACCCGCGCGTGATCGAGGCATACCTCGGCCTCGAGTAGGGCTACGGACGCAGTACCACGTGTGAGGTGTTGAGGTCGGCGACCCGCGAGACCCCGAGCAGCGCCAGCGTACGGACGATCTCGGTGTCCAGAATCTGCACCGCCCTGTCGACGCCTCGCTCTCCGCCGGCCATCAGACCGTAAAGGTAGGCCCGGCCGACGAGGCACGCCGTGGCGCCCAGGGCGAGCGCTGCAACGATGTCGGCACCACTGGTGATGCCCGTGTCCAGGAACACCTCGGCGCGGTCTCCGACGGCCTCGACCACGGCGGGGAGGATGTGCAGGGGGATGGGTGCCCGATCCAGCTGCCGGCCACCGTGGTTGGACACCACGATCGCGTCTGCGCCGTGATCGACCACCATCCTTGCGTCCTCGACCGTCTGGATCCCCTTGACCACCAGCTTGCCGCTCCACGACTGACGTAACCAGTCCAGGTCCTCCGGACCGACGGTTGGGTCGAACATGGCGTTGGCCAGGTCGGCGACCGTGCCGTTCCAGGACGAGAGCGACGCGAAGCTCAGCGGCTCGGTGGTCAGCAGGTTGACCCACCACTGTGGGTGGGTGACGGTGTCAGCGATGGTGCGCAGAGTCAACGACGGCGGGATCGTCAGCCCGTTGCGAACGTCCCGCAGCCGGGACCCGGCGACGGCGGTGTCCACGGTCAGGACCAGAACGTCGTACCCGTTCGCGGCGGCGCGACGCAGCAGCTCGCTGCTCGCCTCCCGGTCCTTCCACAAGTAGAGCTGGAACCACCGCTGCGCCTCCGGCGCCGTCGCCGCGACATCCTCCAGGGAGGTCGTGCCCATCGTGGAAAGCGCATATGGAATCCCCCGACGGGCGGCGACTCGTACGACAGCACGCTCACCCTCGTGGTGCATCATCCGGGTGAACCCGGTCGGCGCGAAGACGAACGGCAGGGCCGAATGCTTCCCGAGGATCGGGGTGCAGGGGTCGACCTCGGAGACGTCGCGCAGCACGCCCGGTCTGAACTCGACGCTGCGAAAAGCAGCGCGCGCGCGCCGCAGGCTGATCTCTGCCTCTGCCGCCCCGTCGGTGTAGTCGAACACCGCCCGAGGCGTCCGCCGACGGGCGATCGCACGCAGGTCACCTATGGTGTGGGCGCGGGACAGCCGTCGTTCGGTGGGACTCAAGACGAGGGGCCGGTGACCGAGCAAGGGAGCCAGCTCTGACCAGCGGGGAACGCGGCGTTCGGTCACGGTGGGTCCTCAGCTAGGACGCGCAAGAAAAACCTGCTGCACGATAGCAGGCCATTTCGGGATCTCTCAGGACGCAAGCGGAAGAGGAATACCGGCCCAAGGGTCGAAGTCACGCAGCTGCTCGAGGCGCTAACCGACGTCTGACTCCTGGGCGCACGGCTGGACCAAGGAGGAGCTCAGCATCTTGACCAGCTCGGGGACGTCTTCTTCAGCCAGGCGGAGCGTGGCCCGGCAGATGTCGTCCTGCCAGATCGAGAGCACGACCCTCCCGGCATCCGGATGTGATGACACGCGCAGCCGTCTGCCCGCCTTGTCGCGGCC
>JBDTMW010000034.1:0-12590 GCA_039934065.1 Actinomycetota bacterium
CGCCAGATCAACGCGTACTACTCCCAGCTGTCCGAGGGCCTGCTCGAGTACGTCGGCCCGCTGGTCGAGACCCGGGTCCACGAGAAGCCGATGTCCATCGCCTTGCGCGAGATCAACGAGGGCCTGCTGACCTCACAGCCCACCGCCGGCTGAGCCGGCCTGGCCGATAGTGACACGCATTCGGGTGGTTCTCGGGGTCAGCGGGGGGATCGCTGCCTACAAGGCCTGCTCGTTGCTGCGCCTGTTCACCGAGGGCGGGTATGACGTCACGGTCGTTCCCACCGCGGCGGCACTGAGGTTCGTCGGCGCGCCAACCTGGGCGGCGCTGTCGGGCAAGCCCGTCTCGACCGATGTCTGGACCGACGCCCAT
This sequence comes from Actinomycetota bacterium, assembly GCA_039934065.1. GTDB lineage: Bacteria > Actinomycetota > Actinomycetes > Actinomycetales > Dermatophilaceae > UBA4719. The sequence continues at coordinate 371 of JBDTMW010000034.1, forward strand.
GAGGTGCCGCATGTGCGCCTGGGCCAGCAGGCCGACCTTGTGGTCGTGGCGCCTGCCACGGCTGACCTGTTGGCCAAGGTGGCGCACGGCCTGGCCGACGACCTGCTGACCAACACCCTGCTGACTGCCCGTTGTCCGGTGGTGCTCGCCCCTGCGATGCACACCGAGATGTGGGAGAACCCGGCCACGGTGGCCAACGTCGCCACGTTGCGCTCGCGTGGCGTGCAGGTGATCGACCCGGCTTCGGGGCGACTGGCCGGCGCCGACACCGGCCCGGGTCGCCTGCCCGAGCCCGAGGCGATCTACGCCGTATGCCGCGAGCTGGTGCCCTCCACACCTTCCATACCCTCCACACCTTCCATACCCCCCACACCTTCCACACCTTCCGCACCTTCCGCTTCTTGCGCCGAAACCACCGAATCGGGCATGGAATCGGCGCAGAACGGTGGTTTGACCGCAACAAGCGGGGAAGTCGGCGGCGGGCTTGCCGGACGGCGGGTTGTGATCAGCGCCGGTGGCACCCGGGAGCCACTGGACCCGGTCCGGTTCCTGGGCAACCGATCCTCGGGCAAGCAGGGCTATGCGCTGGCCGAGGTGGCCGCCGGACGCGGCGCCGAGGTCATCCTGGTCTCGGCCAACGTGGCACTTCCGGTCCCTGACGGCGTGACGCTGGTTCCGGTTCAGACCGCGATCGAGCTCGGCGAGGCCGTGGCCAAGGCGGCCCAAGGATCCGACGTCGTCGTGATGGCCGCTGCGGTGGCCGACTACCGCCCAGTGCACTACAGGGATGTCAAGATCAAGAAGGGCCACGATGAGACGGCCCGCGATGGCGACCTCGCCGCGCCCGTGATCGAGCTGGTCCGCAACCCCGACGTGCTGGCCGAGCTGGTGGCGTCCAGGGGCTCGGCTCCGGCGCCGGTGATCGTTGGCTTTGCCGCTGAGACCGGCGATGCGGAGCACACCGTTCTCGACCTCGCCCGAGACAAGTTCGTGCGCAAGGGGTGCGATCTGCTGGTGGTCAACGAGGTGGGCGTGGACAAGACCTTCGGGCAGGACACCAACACCGTCCAGATCTTGCGTCGCGGCGTCGAGGCCGTCACCGATGTGGGCCCCGCGCCCAAACCCACCGTGGCCGCCGCGGTCTGGGACGTAATACAGGATGTCCTGACCTCGGGATAGCCTTTCGCGAAGTCATCAGTCAGCAGCCGCTGCACAAAGGAGCACCTCAGTGTCCGCACGTCTCTTCACATCCGAATCCGTGACCGAGGGTCACCCCGACAAGATCTGCGACCAGATCAGCGACGCGATCCTCGACGCGATGATCAGGGAAGACAAGACCAGCCGCGTGGCCGTGGAGACCATGGTCACCACCGGTCTGGTCCACGTCGCGGGTGAGGTGACCACGACCGGTTATGTGGACATCCCGCGGATCGTGCGTGACACGGTGCTGCGGATCGGCTACGACTCGTCCACCAAGGGCTTCGACGGCGAGTCCTGCGGTGTCTCGATCTCGATCGGCCAGCAGTCCCCGGACATCGCCCAAGGCGTCGACACTGCGTACGAGAGCCGCACTGGCGGCGTCGACCCGATGGACAAACAGGGTGCCGGCGACCAGGGTCTGATGTTCGGCTACGCGTGCGATGACACCCCTGAGCTGATGCCGCTCCCGATCCACCTCGCCCATCGTCTCGCCGAGCGGCTGTCGGTGGTTCGCACGTCTGGTGAGGTCGCTTACCTGCGTCCTGATGGCAAGACCCAGGTCACCATCTCCTACAACGGGGACAAGGCGGTCAAGCTCGACACAGTCGTTATATCCACCCAGCACGCCGCCGACATCTCGCTCGAGGGGCTGCTCCAGCCGGACATCGAGCACCTGGTGATCAAGCCTGTCCTGGATGAGCTCGCAGCCTCGGGCACCGAGCTGGACCTCTCCGGCTACCGGATGCTGATCAACCCGACCGGCCGCTTCGAGATCGGCGGCCCGATGGGTGACGCGGGCCTGACTGGCCGCAAGATCATCGTGGACACCTATGGCGGCATGGCCCGACATGGTGGCGGGGCGTTCTCCGGCAAGGACCCCAGCAAGGTGGACCGTTCGGGCGCCTACGCGATGCGCTGGGTGGCGAAGAACATCGTGGCCGCAGGCCTAGCCCGTCGCTGCGAGGTCCAGATTGCGTACGCCATCGGCAAGGCTCAGCCGGTTGGCCTGTATGTCGAGACGTTCGGCACCGAGACCGCCGACGCGGACAAGATCCAGAACGCCATCACCAAGGTCTTCGACCTGCGTCCGGCCGCGATCATCGAGGACCTTGACCTGCTGCGCCCGATCTACGCCGCGACCGCCGCATACGGCCACTTCGGCCGGCTGAGCGCCGATGGCGTCGAGGGCGGCTTCACCTGGGAGCGCACCGACCGCATCGAGCAGCTGAGGGCTGCCGTTTCAGGCTGACGGCGCATTCACGTCTGGAGGAGGCCCCGATCGCTCTGCGGTCGGGGCCTCGTCCTTCTCCTGTCGCATGGTGGGCGACGGCATACTTCGCCCTCCGGATGGCTGCGGTGAGTTGCTCGTCGGTGTCGTGCGGTAGACCTTGGGTTATGCAGCGCGAGGGGACCGACCGGGTAAGCGAACAGCTCGCGCTCGTTCGTGCCGTCGCTTCACCGCGCGGGCGCTCGCGGGTGCTGCCCCCGGTGATGGAGGCAGCGGCTGTCGACCCGGTGGCACTCGTCCTGGTGGACGTCGGGCTGCCACACCTGGACCGTCCGTTCGAGTACCTCGTGCCCACCTCGATGGCCGACCTCGCGGTGCCTGGGGCGCGGGTGAAGGTGCGCTTCGCCGGGCAGGACGTCGACGGTTTCGTCCTCGCAAGGGCTGCTACGGCCGAGCACGAGGGGACTCTCGCACCCCTTCGCAAGGTGGTCAGTCCCGAGGCAGTTCTCACCACGGCGGTGCTCGCGCTCTCGAGCGAGATTGCCGGCCGCTATGCCGGGACGCTGGGTGATGTGGTCCGCCTCGCCGTCCCGCCGCGGCACGCGACCGCGGAGAGGAACCTGCCGATGACGGCGTCGACGTCACCGGATCTGGCGATAGCCGACGATGGGATGGCGACTGGCCGGGCGGTGACAGCGCCAGAGCCAGGGCCCTGGTCGAGCTACCCGGCAGGGGCCTCCTTCCTGCGGCGGATCTCGGGCGGCGACGCACCGGCGGCGTCGTGGCTTGCCCTTCCCGGGCAGCGGTCGGAGGCGGACTGGCCAGCTGCCGTCGCGGTGGCCGCCGCGACCTCGCTGGCCGCCGGCCGTGGTGCTCTGATCGTGGTTCCCGACTACCGCGATGTCGACCGCGTCGACGCCGCGCTGCAGGTGTTGCTGGGGGCTGGTCAGCACGTTCGCCTCACGGCGGGGCAGGGTCCACAGGCGCGCTATACGGCATGGCTGAAGGTGCTTCGCGGCCACGTGCGGTGCGTCGTGGGAACGCGGGCGGCGATGTTCGCGCCCGTCCACGACCTGGGGCTGGTGGTGTGGTGGGATGACGGGGATGACGTTCTCGTCGAACAGCGCTCGCCCTACCCGCAGGTCCGCGAGGTTCTGCGCACCCGCGCAAGGCTCGAGCGGGCAGCGTTGCTCAGCGGCGGGTTCACGCGGACGACATCGGTTCAACAGTGGGTCGAGTCCGGCGAGCTGCGGTCGGTCGAGGCGGGCCCGGTCACGCGTCGCCAGGCCGCGCCTCGTGTCGTGGTTGCCGGTGAGGGCACGGATGTCGAGCGTGATGGTGCGTCCGCCTACGGGCACCTGCCCTCGGCCGCGTGGCGGGCGGCCAAGGCCGCGCTTGAGCATGGGCCGGTGCTGATCCAGGTTCCGCGTCGGGGTTATCTCCCATCGCTGTCCTGTCAGACCTGTCGCGAACCGGCCAGATGTGCCCGCTGCCACGGGCGGTTGTCGATGAGCGCCGGCGACGCGATGCCGATCTGTGGGTGGTGTGGAACAGCCGCGGCCGGTTTCGAGTGCACCAGCTGTGGTGGCCGGACAGTGCGGTCAAGCGTGGTGGGTGCCCGGCGAACCGCTGAGGAGCTCGGTCGCGCTTTCCCCGGAGTGCCGGTCCACACCTCCGGTGTGGGCGACGTGGTTTCCTCGGTCTCGTCAAAGCCGGGCCTGGTCATCTGCACTCCCGGGGCCGAGCCCGTTGCCGAGAATGGTTACGCCGCAACGCTGTTGCTCGACGCGTGGGCATCCCTGGACCGGCCGACGCTGGACAGCTCGGAGGAGGCTCTACGCCGGTGGATGGCCGCAGCGGCACTGACGAGGAGCGCCACCGACGGGGGAGTCGTGGTCCTGTGCGGGGCCCCGATGCACACAACGCTGCCTGCCGTCGAGGCGCTGGTGCGGTGGGACCCGGCCTGGTTTGTCGCTCGCGAGCTGGCCGAGAGGGCCGAGCTCTCCTTGCCTCCGACGGTCCGTATGGCGCAGCTGGTCGGGCCGCGTGTGGCGGTTCAGCAGGCGGTCGACCTGGCCGGGCTCGGTCCAGAGGTTGAACGCCTCGGCCCGCTGCCCTGGACGCCGTCGCCCGGATCAGGAGGATCCGGGGGATCTGGGGGGTCTGGGGGATCAGCGGGGGTCGCGACCCCGGGGACCGACGGGGCTGACGACCAACCCCGCATCCAGCTACTACTGCGGACCGCCCTGGCTGACGGCCCCGCGTTGACGGCTGCCCTGACGCACATGAAGGCCTTGCGCAGTGCTCGCAAGGACAAGACTGCAGTCAGTGTTCGGGTCGACCCGACCGATGGGTTCAGCTGAGCGGCTGGCCGAGCGGTCCGCTGAGCGGTTGGTGGCGACGCCGGGCACTGAGACCTCGGGCACGTCGGTAAAGTTCCCGGCATGGCTGCTTCGTCCCACCCCCGACTTTCCGACCCCCAGCCCGCAGGCGACGCCGAGGTGGGTGACCCGGGCCTCAAGCAGGCTCCGGTCGACGCCGTCGTCTTCGACCTCGGCAATGTGCTGATCGCCTGGGACCCGCATCCGGCCATCGCCAAAGCAGTCGGCACGGAAATGGCCACACGGTTTCTCGAGGACGAAGAGTTCGACTTCGCGGCGTGGAACCACCAGCAGGACGCCGGGCGATCGTGGGACGACGCCGAGACGTTGGCGGTGGGGTCGCACCCGCACTGGGAGCGGGCCATCCGCGGATACCGTGAGAACTTCCCCGACTCGATCATCGGCGCGATCGAGGACACGGTCCAGGTCTTGCGCGAGCTGCACACAGCCGGCGTACGGCTCTATGCAGTGACCAACTGGTCCAAGGAGCTGTTCCCGGTGGCCCGGAGCCGTTTCGACTTCCTGGGTCTGTTCGAGGACATCGTCGTCTCGGGCGACGAGGGTATCGCCAAGCCTGACTCCGAGATCTTCGAGATCCTTCAGAAACGGATCGGCCACAGCCTGCGCGGATGCGTTTTCATCGACGACAGCCCGCGCAACGTTGAGGCTGCCCGAAGGGCTGGCCTGGACGCAATCCTGTTCACCGACACAGGTCATCTGCGTGAGGATCTGACTGCGCGCGGTTTGCCGTTGGCACCCGCATAGACTGGTCAGACCCAGCGCACCCGACGGCAAGGAACCACGCTCGTGTCGATCAAGGACATCCGGATTTTCGGTGACCCGGTGCTTCGCACTCCCGCAATCGAGGTCGTTGACTTCGACAAGGAGCTGCGTCAGCTGGTCAAGGACCTGACCGACACGATGGTGGAAGCGCCGGGCGCCGGCCTCGCTGCCCCCCAGATCGGGGTAGGCCTGCGAGTTTTCACCTTCCATGTCGATGACGTGCTGGGGCACCTGATCAACCCCAGCCTCGACCTGTCGTCTGAGATGCAGGATGGCGAAGAGGGCTGTCTGTCGTTCCCCGGCATCTTCTTTGACACCCCGCGTGCCTTGCGCATGGTGGCCAAAGGCTTCAACCAGTATGGCGAGCCGGTCACCATGGAGGGGACCGAGCTGCTGGCCCGCTGCATCCAGCACGAGACCGACCACCTCGACGGGATCCTGTTCATCGACCGCATGGACAAGGCCCAACGCAAGATGGCCATGAAGGCGATCCGCGATGCCGAGTGGGCGGGTCAGGAAGCGCCGCTGGTCAAGGTCAGCCCTCACTCGACCTTCGGCACGGGCCGCTGACCTGTGCGGCTCGTTTTTGCCGGTACCCCGGACGTGGCAGTGCCCAGTCTTGATGCCTTGTGCAGCTCATCGCATGACGTTGTCGCGGTGCTGACCCGCCCTGACGCGCCGGCCGGGCGGGGCAGATCTCTCGCCGCATCGCCGGTCAAGCAGCGGGCGCGCGAGCTGGGCCTCGAGATCCTCACACCGGCCCGTCCCGGTGACCAGTCGTTCCAGGATCGGCTGCGCGAGCTGTCACCCGACGCCTGCCCCATCGTGGCCTATGGCGGCTTGATCCCGTTGCCCTTGTTGGTGATTCCGAGGCTTGGATGGATCAACGTGCATTTCTCCCTACTGCCTGCGTGGCGGGGTGCAGCACCGGTCCAGCGCGCGATCATGGCCGGCGACGAAGTCACCGGCGCCACCACGTTCCTGCTCGATGAGGGACTCGACACCGGCCCGACGTTCGGAATGATGACCGAGACGATCAAGGCGACCGACACGTCGGGGGACCTGCTGGCTCGTCTGGCCCAGGGCGGAGCCGGCCTGCTCGTCGCTACGATCGACGCACTTGAGTCCGGCGAGCTCCAGGCGGTCCCGCAGCCCGCTGACAGCATTTCGCTGGCGCCCAAGATCAGCGTCCAGGATGCCCAGATCCGTTGGGGTAAGCCGGCCTTGGCCGTGGATCGTCATGTTCGTGCCTGTGCTCCCGAGCCCGGTGCATGGACGATGTTCCGTGGTGAGCGGCTCAAGATCCAGCCTGTGACGCTGGTTCCCGATGATCCTGCGCCCGAGTCCTCTGCGCTGGGGTTTCACGTGACCGAGACTGGTCTGCCCGGCCAGATCACGGCGACCAAGCGCGCAGTGCAGGTCGCCACGGGTTCCGGCCTGGTCCAGCTCGGCATGGTCCAACCACATGGCAAGAAGCCCATGGCTGCAGCCGACTGGGCGCGTGGCGTCCGCATCGAGCCAGGAGAGGTGCTCGGCGATGAGTGACATGGGTTCCAACACGGACCGTCCTGACCAGACCGGAGAGCCGCGGCGCGATGCTGCCGGGCGACAGCGGCCCGAGCGCAAACACGGCAACCTCGAGCGTTCGGTGACCCGACCGGCTGAGAGGTCACGCTCGACAGACCCGGCTCGGCTCGCGGCATACACCGTTCTGAGGGCGGTCGCTGATGGTGCCTATGCCAACCTCGAACTGCCAAAAGAACTGCGGGACAAGGGTATTCGTGGGCGGGATGCCGCTTTCGCCACCGAGCTCACCTACGGGGCGACGCGACTGCGCGGCCTCTACGACCCGATCATCGCCGTGGCGGCGGGTCGCCCAGTCTCCGCGATCGACGAAAACGTTCTGGACACACTGCGACTCGGGGCGCACCAGCTGCTCGGCATGCGTGTTGCCGCTCACGCAGCCGTCGACCAGACAGTGGGGCTGGCTCGGTTGGTCAACGGTGCCAGCGCCGGTGGGTTCGTCAACGCGGTAATGCGCCGGATCAGTGAGAAGGACCTCGACACCTGGATCGCCCAGGTCGTGCCCACCAGCGATCCGATCGCCGCTCTGGCGACCAGGCACAGCCACCCCGAGTGGATCGTCCGCGCATTGCGGGCGGCCTTGATCGGACACAGTGCCTCGACCGCCGACACCCTGGAGGCAGATCTTGAAACTCTGCTCGTCAGCGACAACGCGGCGGCCAAGGTCTCCCTGGTCGCACGGCCCGGCCTGTGCGAGGTCGGGGAGCTGACCCGCGCCGGAGCCACACCGTCTTTGTTGTCCCGAGTGGGCGCAGTCCTCGACTCGGGCGACCCTGGCTCGATCTCGGCGGTTCGCTCCGGCCGCGCCGCAGTCCAGGACGAAGGGTCACAGCTGGTCGCTCTCGCCGTGGCAGCAGCCGAGGTCAACACCGGCGCCGAGCACGAGAAGTGGCTGGACCTGTGCGCCGGACCTGGTGGCAAGGCCGCGCTCTTGGCCACCCTCGGCGCGCAGCGAGGCGCCACCCTTTTCGCCAACGAGATCAGTGAGCATCGCACCGACCTGGTGCGCCGGACACTGGACGCCGCCATCGACTCCGGCCTCGAGGTCATGATCGGCACGAGTGACGGTCGCGAGATCGGCGAGGATGAGCCGGAGACCTACGACCGTGTGCTGGTTGACGCCCCGTGCACCGGTCTCGGAGCGCTGCGACGACGGCCCGAGGCCCGGTGGCGCCGGACCACGGCTGACCTGGCCGAGCTCGGAGTCCTCCAACGGGCTCTTCTCGTCTCTGCGATCGAGGCCACCAAACCGGGTGGGATCATCGGCTACGCGACGTGCAGCCCTCACCTGGCCGAGACGAGGTTCGTTGTCTCCGACGTGGTCAAGAAGCGCCAGGACGTCGAGGTAGAGGATGCTCGCGAGCTCTTCCTGGACGCCGAGGGCAGCCCGATGGAAAACCTGGGTCAAGGGCCCTTCGTCCAGCTCTGGCCACACGTGCACGGCACCGACGCGATGTTCTTCGCCCTGCTGCGCAAGCACGCCTGACACCGACACCTAAGGTGTGATCGTGCAGATCTCACCCAGCATCCTCGCCAGCGACTTCGCCAACCTCGAGAGCGAGCTCAAGCGGATCGCCAACGCCGACTGGGCCCATGTCGACGTGATGGATGGCCACTTCGTGCCCAACCTGACGCTCGGCCTGCCAGTCGTGGAGGCGCTGGCACGGGTCAGCCCGATCCCGTTGGACTGCCACCTGATGATCGACGACCCGGACCGATGGGCACCGATGTATGCCGAGGCCGGGGCTTCCAGTGTCACCTTCCACATCGAGGCTGCCCACGACCCCACGTCGCTGTCGCGCAACCTGCGCGCCCTTGGCGTCCGGGCCGGGATGGCGCTCAAGCCGGGGACCGAGTTCGCTCCCTATGTCGACCTGTTGCCGGAGCTGGACATGGTTCTCGTGATGACGGTGGAGCCAGGGTTCGGCGGGCAGTCCTTCATGGCTGACCAGATGCCCAAGGTGCGTGAGGTCCGTGAGGCCGTGTCGAGGTTCGGCGGCGAGATCTGGGTGCAGGTCGATGGGGGAGTCTCAGCCGAGACGATCGAGGCGTGCGCCGAGGCTGGTGCCGACGTCTTCGTTGCCGGATCTGCCGTTTTCGGTGCCGAGGGGGCCGCCGAAGCGGTGGACCAGCTGCGCGAGCTGGCCGGTCGGCATACACACCTCTGAGGCGTCCGGGCGGTCCGTGAGGGCTGTCACACGATGACCGGATGCCGTGGCCTCGTCTGTCGGTGGCATACTTGCAGCACGTGCTCCGTGATCGGTGTAATCCCGAACCGGCGGTTAAAGTCCGCGACCCGACCGCATCCAGCGGCCGGTGAACCAGGTGAAACTCCTGGGCCGACGGTGAAAGTCCGGATGAGAGGTAGCAACAGCGGCGCCCGTTTCGGCCCCATCAGGGGTTGTTGACGGGTCTGTCGTGGTGACTTCAGGTCATTGGTTTTTGTGTACCCGTGTGAGCCGACGCGTCGGCGCCACATGGGTGCTGCCTTGACCCTATGTTCGCCGTTCGCGCCCGGAGCTCGCCTGATTTTCAGGAGTCGAGCACGAGGGATGTGACATGACGAACCGCGAGGCCAACGCCCCGGAGCACGAGCGCGATGTGGCGCTCATGCGCCGCGCACTCGAGCTGGCCGCACGCGGGCCTGTCGCCGACGCCAACCCCCGCGTCGGCGCCCTGATCCTGGACCATGCCGGCAAGGTCGTCGGCGAGGGCTACCACGACGGTGCAGGGACACCTCATGCCGAGGTCTTGGCGCTGCGCGAGGCCGGCGAGTCCGCCCATGGGGGCACGGCGGTGGTGACCCTCGAACCCTGTGCGCACACGGGGCTGACCGGCCCCTGCAGCCAAGCGCTGATAGAGGCAGGGGTGGCCAGGGTCGTATTTGCCCAGACGGACCCGAACCCAGCCGCCCGCGGCGGCGCGGCGCTGCTGGAGGCCGCGGGTATCCAGACCACCGGAGGTGTCCTGGTCGAGGAGTCCACAGCCCTCAACGACGCGTGGACCTTCTCGTTGCAGAACGGCCGGCCCAAGGTGACCTGGAAGTTCGCGGCCACCCTCGATGGGCGTTCTGCTGCGGCCGACGGCAGCAGTCGATGGATCACCGGGCATGAGGCGCGGGCCGATGTCCACCGGCTGCGGGGCCTCTGTGGCGCGATCCTGGTCGGCATCGGCACCGTGATCGCCGACGACCCGATGCTGACGGTGCGCCAGCCGGACGGCGTGCGCTCCGGTCGTCAGCCGCTGCGCGTCGTCATGGGTCTGCGCGCGATCCCCGCATCCGCTCGCGTGCTCGATGACTCTGCCCCTACCCTTCGGCTCTCGACCCACGACCCAGAGCTGGCGCTGAAGACGCTGGCAGAGCAAGAGATTCACCACGTGTGGCTCGAGGGTGGGCCCACGGTCGCCGCTGCGTTCCTTGAAGCCGGTCTCGTCGATGACGTCATCGCCTACCTTGCGCCGGTACTTCTGGGCTCCGGTGCGCCGGCGGTCGGGGACCTCGGCATACAGACCATCAGTCAGGCGCTGCAGCTGACGCCGTACGAGGTCACCATGATCGGCCCCGATGTCAGGATCCGCGCCAGCATCAACCCGCCCAGCGTCAACCCGCCCAACCGAGAAGGACTGTGATGTTCACCGGAATTGTTGAGGAGCTCGGCGAGATCGTCGCCATCGACCACGGCGCAGAGTCAGCCGTGATCAAGGTGCGCGGCCCGCTGGTCACGAGCGACGCGACGCATGGTGCATCGATCGCCGTCAACGGTGTGTGCCTGACCGTCGTCGAGCATGACGGCGAGACTTTCTCGGTCGACGTGATGGCCGAGACGTTGAACCGCAGCAGTCTGGGCAGCCTGGAGGCCGGCGCCAAGGTCAACCTCGAACGGGCTATGGCCGCCAGCGCCCGGCTCGATGGTCACATCGTGCAGGGCCACGTGGACGGAACTGCGCAGATCCTCGCCCGCGTGCCAGGCGACCGCTGGGAGGCTGTGCAGCTCACCCTGCCGCCGGAGCTGTCCCGTTACGTCGTCGAGAAGGGCTCGATCACCGTCGACGGTGTGTCACTGACCGTCTCGGCGATCACGGACAACACCTTCTCGGTCTCCCTGATCCCCACCACGCTCGGGCTGACCACGTTGGGAATCAAGGACGTTGGCGACCTCGTCAACCTCGAGGTTGATGTGATCGCCAAGTACGTCGAGCGACTGCTCAGCCACAGAACCGTCGAGGCGGAGCCAACGACGTGAGCATCCTCGAGCGAGTTTTCGACGCACAGCTGAGCATCTTCGGCCAGCCGATCCTGTGGCGTGAGATCGTCGGCAACGCCTTCGGCTTCGCGTCGGCGATCGGCGGACTGAGGCGACGCGTCTGGGCGTGGCCGGTCGGGATCGTTGGCAACGTGCTGTTGTTCACGGTCTTCTTCGGTGTGGCGTTCGTGACACCCCAGAACCAGACGCTCTACGGTCAGGCGGGCCGGCAGGTCTTCTTCGTGATCACCAGCGTCTATGGCTACTGGCGTTGGAGTCAGATCCGCAAACATCGCTCGCCTGATGCACCCGCGATCACCCCGCGTTGGGCCACCGCCACGGAGCGGCTCCAGTACCTCGCCGTCTGGGTCGGTGGCGTGGTCGTCATTCAGTGGGTCTTTGCGCTGATCGGCGCCGGCTGGCCGGCCCCGCGTTGGTACTACTGGTGCGATGCCTGGATCTTCATCGGATCGATGGTCGCGACCTATGCCATGGCCCGAGGTTGGAACGACTTCTGGCTTGCGTGGATTGCCGTCGACCTGGTCGGCGTGCCACTGCTGATCCACTCCCGTTTCTATCCAACAGCTGCTCTGTTCGCCATCTATGGCGGGCTGGTCGTCTACGGCTTCTTCGTCTGGCTCAAGGCCTCGCGCACTGAGTCGCCTGACCGCGAAATGAGTGAGGTATCAGCATGAGCGCACGACTGTCCACGATCGAAGAGGCGTTCGAGGCGCTCAGGGCCGGACTGCCGGTCCTGGTGACCGACGACGAGGACCGCGAGAACGAGGGCGACGTCATCC